>JALWEC010000117.1 GCA_027036655.1 Melioribacteraceae bacterium | reverse complement strand
GCGGTTTTTACCGCTTTAATAACATTTTCGGAATTACCGCTCGTCGAAATCGCAATCAAAACATCTCCGCGGTTTCCGAGTCCGGAAACATTTCTCGCAAAAATATTTTCATAGCCGATGTCGTTTCCGCCTGCCGTAAGGTTGGAAGAATCTGTAGTTAACGCGATTGCGGGAATAGCGGGACGATTTAAATCATGACTTAATCTTATCATAAATTCAGCGGCGATATGTTGCGCGTCCGCGGCGCTTCCGCCGTTGCCGCAAAGAAGCAGCTTGTTTCCGCCTCCGAAAGTTTCTATCAGAAGCTCGGCAGCCTGTTTGATTGCATCTTTGCAGAACTCAATCGTTTTGCGCTTAACGTCGGCGCTTTCGTTTAACGAATCTATTATAAATTTTTCTGTTTCCATCTCTTTTACCTTTCGACAGATTTGCATAACCCCGTAACATGTCATTCTGAATGGAGCAAAGCGAATCCGCCTTGGCGGAAAGAATCTCAAAACCAGTAATTATACCGAATTTGGAGATATTCCGGACGCCTTACACCTTCGCTGTAGCAAACTCAATATGACAAATTAAGGTTAAAAATTTCTTTTCTCTCTTGTTTGTTCTAAAAATTATTTACTTTTCCTTTTCCCCGTATTGTGAATGACTTTCGCGAATTCTTTAATTTCTCCCCAGTTGTCTTTATACTCAAAAAAGTTTCCGACAACAACAAAATCGGCTCCCGCTTCAACCTTCCTCTGCGCGGCTTCTCCCGAACGAATTCCTCCCCCTACAATCACGGGAATGTCAAGCGTTTTGGTAACCGCGCGCACCATTCTGTCAGGCACGGTGTGTTCGGCTCCCGAACCGGCTTCGAGGTAAATCATCTGAAGTCCGAGATATTGCCCGGCAAGAGCCGTGGCGACGGCGATTTCCGTTTTATTGTAAGGAATCGGTTTGGTGCCGCTCATATATTCCGCGGTTGTCGAAGCGCCCGATTCGATAAGCATATATCCCGTGGCGATGGTTTCAAGATTAATTCTGTTAATTAACGGCGCGGCGAGAACATGCTTCCCGATTAAGTGTTCCGGATTTCGCCCGCTTATCAGCGAAAGGAAAAGAATCGCGTCGGCTTCGCCCGTTACCTGGTTTAAACCGCCGGGGAAAAGAATTACCGGAATTTCGGAAAACTTTTTTATCTCAACTATTATCTGCGAAATAAAATCATCCTTTACCAAACTGCCGCCGATTAAAAACGCATCCACGCCCGAACGGTTGCAGATACTGAAAAATTCCTCGCTCTCCGAAATTTCAAACTTATCAGGATCAATCAGAAGCAAAAAACCTGCTCCTTTTTCACTCTTTACCTTTTCAAGGTAATCAAATACTTTCATTTTGTTTTCTCTTTTATTGAAATTTTAAGTTAGTCAAGTGAAAATAATACGGCAATAACGGAATTCTTTAAATTTTGATTCCTTTCAAAATTAATCAACGTCGCTTCAAAGATATTATTATTTTTTTTGATTTCATAAACGGAAACATTATTTTTTTCCTTATCAATATACGAGAACCCGAAATAAGGATTTTTATCGAGAAATCCGTTAAAAA
>JALWEC010000116.1 GCA_027036655.1 Melioribacteraceae bacterium | reverse complement strand
TTTTGGGGAATTTGTAAAATCTCGGGAGTGATAAATGAACTCGCGGCTGAAACCTTTGCCGACAAGTCGTTTACCCGATTGTAAAGCGTTTGAAATTCAGGATTCCCCAAATCCAAGTCGTGGCCCAACGACGCATATAATCCCAACTTACTTAATTTTATAAGCATCTGTTCGTCAAATTTTAACGTCGATAGAAGTTCGTCAGCCGAAGTTCCGAGTTTACCTTTGTAATCGTTAAACTTGGCGATGTTATTTTCAACCCATTTATAATCGGCATTCCAAGCTTCAACCGAAGGATAAATGTCGTTTAAGTTCCAAGTATATTGCGGGTCTATCTCGCTTCTTTTTATCAGTTCGCCGGAATTGTCCTGCGCATAAAACGTATTCCGCGCTCCGAGTAATGCAAGTCCTGTCATAATTAATATCCTTAATATTTTGTTAAATTTCATAATTAAACTCCAATTTACAAAATGAATTATTTAGTTTATTAGCATCCACATAATGTAGTCAAATATAAGAATCATCGCGGAAATTTCAACAAAGGCTTTAATGGTGGAATTCCCTACCCCTTCGGCTCCTCCCGTAGTTTTAAATCCGAGATAAGTCCCGATAAGAGAAGTTAAGCCGCCGAAAACAAAACCTTTTGAAACTCCGAAAACAAAATCCTTAACATGGAAAAATCTTTTCACCGAATCGAAAAAAACCTCAACCGAAACACCGAGGAAATAGTTCGCTATTAGGTAAGCTCCTCCGATTGCAATTACATCCGCAAAAACCACCAGAACGGGAATCATAATCAGAGAAGCGTAAAACCGTGGAACCGCAAGATACCGCGTAGGGCTGATTCCCATTGTTAAAAGGGCGTTTATCTGATCGGTAACTTTCATCGAGCCGATTTCAGCCGCCATCGAAGCCCCTATTCTGCCGGCTATTACAATTGCCGTAAGAACAGGACCTAATTCGGTAATAATGGAACGGCTCGTAGCCGCCCCGAGGAAAGATAAAGGCGCAACGCCTTTCAGCTGATACGCCGCCTGCCAAGAAGCCACAGCCCCCGTAAAAAGAGCAATCAAAGTAACAAGCGGAAGGGATTGAACTCCGATATGCTCCATTTGCTCAAAGAGAAGTTTCCTGTTCTTAAATATATTGGGAGTAAGTTTAATAATATCCCATAAAAGAATAATTATTCCACCCAATTCCCTAAAAAAGAGGAGCGTCTTTTTTCCTATCGTTTTAAAAAATGCTGTAATCATTATCTCAAATTTTAGTTTTAAAAAATAAGGAAAAAAGATGTGTAATTATAATTTGAAAATTATTATCATGAAAATTATTTTGCCTCAAACAAAAAGAGCGCTTAAATAAGCGCTCTTTTTCTGATGAAATGATTTGAAAGAAACCTTGGCAAAACCTTAAAGCTGTCATATTGAGTCTGCCAAGGCGGGTCAAGAATAACACATTATCAGGTCATATAAAACTTTATATTAATTCGGTTCAAAGGGTAATTTAAATAAGGGGAAAAATTAGAAAAGACGACAATAGGAAACAATCGATTTAAAATAACTAGTCGTCAAGGCTGAGGGCGGACCTTGACG
>JALWEC010000115.1 GCA_027036655.1 Melioribacteraceae bacterium | reverse complement strand
ATTCTAACTCCGGCTTGAATGCCGGTTACTAATGTTTGAACAGTAGTTTGTTCCAAACTCGGTCCGTTCGGATCAACAAAATCCATTTCCTGACATCCGGCAATAAAAAGCGCGGATAAAATTGCAGCAAACAGAAGTTTGTTCCCGAACAATCTGTTCATGATTTTATTTTTATTTTAATTTTCTCCGTTCTTATAATCCAAAACTGGACAGTAGCAAAAGGAAAAAAGTTGAACAAAAAAAATCTCTGAAACTCTTATCAACAAGGGACTTTAGAGTATTCGGGAAAATTTTCTGCCACAAATAACACGAAATATATATATGAAACTTTTGCTTAACTAAATTTATCATATTGAGTTCGCCACGCTTGCCCCAACCGCTTTTCATTAGGAGCGAAGGTGAAAGCCGTCCGAAATATCTCTGAATTCGGTATAATTACCGGTTATGAGATTCTTTATTTCGCCCCTCACCCAAAAGCGGTTGGGGGCAAGATTCGCTCCATTCGGAATGACATATTGCCGGGTTATGCAAAGCCTTCTATAAGTTGCCAAACCAGTCTTCGACTAAATTTTTGTTTGTAAATCCGCTTTTGTGAGTGAACTCATTTGTTTTCGGATTGTAAGTGTAATCCTTTAAATATATTTCGTAGTCTCTGTTTATTTCTTCTATTGCATCGAGAATGTAATTCAGCTCGTCATTTGTCATTGTCGGGTGGAGCGACAATCTTACCCAACCCGGTTTGTGGGAAAGGTCGCCGTGATTAATTTCTTTCGCAATATTGTGGGAGCGGGTCGGGTCGATGTGAAGAAGGTAATGTCCGTAAGTGCCCGCGCAAGAACATCCTCCGCGGGTTTGGATGCCGTATCTGTCGCTGAGAAGTTTAACAAATAAATTGTAATGTACTTTCTCCGAATAGAACGAGAGCACGCCGAGTCGCTTTTTGCCGCGCGGAGCGAGGAGATGAATATTTTCCATTTTCTCAAAACGTGGAAAAGCGATTTCTAAAAGTTCGTGTTCCCGTTCCAAAATTAATTCGGCGGTCATTTCCTCTTTTAGTTTTACTGATAGCGCGCCTCTGATTGCTTCGAGAAAACCGGGAGTTCCCCCGTCTTCTCTGATTTCAATGTCGTCCGAATATTTATGCTCTCCCCAAGGATTAGTCCAATCAACTGTCCCGCCCCCCGGATGATCGGGGACTTTTCTTTTGTACAAGTCCGAATTAAAAATTAAAACGCCGGACGACCCGGGTCCGCCGAGAAACTTATGGGGCGAAAAGAAAATTGCGTCTAACCGTTCCTCGGGATTTGCCGGATGCATGTTAATCGGAACATAAGGAGCCGCCATTGCAAAATCGGCAAAACATAAACCGCCGTGTCTGTGCATGATTTCAGCCATTTTATTAAGGGGCGGCTGTAGCCCGGTAACGTTTGACGCGGCTGAAAAGGAGCCGATTTTTAATTTCCTTTTTGAATAAAGTTTTAATACCTCTTCAAGTTTGTTTAAATCAACGTTGCCATTTTCATCCGGTTCAAGTACGACAACCTCGGCGAAAGTTTCGAGCCATGAAGTTTGATTGGAATGATGTTCCATGTGCGTCAGAACCACAAGCGGTATTTCATCTTCATCAAAATGAATTTGCGGGCGGAGCTGTTCGGGCGCGGTTAAGCCGAGAATTCGCTGGAACTTATTCACCGCAGCCGTCATTCCGAAACCGGAGAAGAGGAGAACATCGTTATTGTTCGCGTTAACATGTTTTTTAATAATTTTTCTCGCAGTGTGATATGCTTCCGTAAGAAGCGTTCCAGTTTCGCTGGTTTCAGTGTGAGTGTTCGCCACAAAGGGACCGAAGTCGTTTACCAACTTGTCTTCAATCGGTCTGTAAAGTCTGCCGCTGGCAACCCAGTCGGCGTAAAAAATTTTTTGAGTTCCGTAAGGGGATTTGTAAGTGTGATCGGTTCCGATAGTGTTGTTTCGAAATCTTAAAAAATATTTTTCCAGTGAATTCATTCTAAACCCGTTTTTCAATAATTCAAGATTTTAAAAATAATATTTTAAAATCGATTTCCTAAAAAGTTTGTTCTTTCATTTTAACTAACAGAGACCTTAGCAAAACATTGAATTGTCCTATCGCGGTAAACCGCAATTAAGAATTATGTAAAGCCTTCTAAAAAATGAAAATTGAAATTTTATCTTCAATTATGAATTGCGAATAAGTTGTAAAATAGTAATATTTGTACTTTAATATAATTAAGAATAATTTTTTTTAACAAAGGAGAAATACTATGGCGGCAGTCGCTGATTTTAAAACTATTCCGGAGATGTTTAAAAAGGTTTACGAATTCGGTAAGGGCAAAACACGTCCGGCATTAAAAGTAAAGAAAAGCGGGGAGTGGGTAGGTATTACTTATGATGAGTTATGGGAAAAAACGGAAAATTTTGCTCTCGGACTTGCGTCTTTTGGGGTTAAGAGATTTGATAAGGTCGCAATAATTTCGGAAAACAGACCGGAGTGGGTTTTTTCGGATTTGGGAATTCTCGGGCTTGGGGCAATCGACGTTCCTCTTTATCCCATATCAACTGCCGACACAGTACAGTTTATTCTTAAAAATTCCGAATCGGTCGGCGTAATTGTTTCAAATAAATTTCATCTTAATAAGGTGATGAAGGTTAGGAAAAACATTCCGAACATTAACTTTATTGTTGTAATGAACGAAGTCGATTTGTCGGAATATAACGAGGAAAATCTTTTTACTTTCTCGGAAGTAATTGAAAAAGGTAAAATTTTCAAGAAAGAAAATCCGAAACATTTTACCGATTCAATGGATTTGGTAGAGGAAGAAGATTTGTGTACTTTAATTTACACTTCAGGAACAACCGGCGAACCCAAAGGAGTAATGTTAACTCATAAAAACTTGGTTTCCAACGTGCAGGCGGCTCACCAGATTATCCGCGTTGACGATACGGATGTTTTCTTATCCTTCCTGCCTCTCTGCCATGTTTTTGAAAGAATGGCGGGTTACTATTTGGCGTTTTCCGCCGGAGTTACAATCGCCTACGCCGAAGGAATTGAAAAAATTGCTACCAACCTTGTTGAAATCAAACCTACTATTATGACAGCTGTTCCGAGATTGTTCGAGAGAATTTACAGTAAGATTATGCGGAAAGTTGAGAAAGAGCCGGAAAAGAAACGGAAGATTTTCGATTGGTCGATTAACGTGAGCAAGGAATATCATAAGTTAAAAAGAGATGGAGAATCGATACCGCTTACGTTGACACTGAAATATAAGACCGCTAAAAAATTGGTGCTCGACAAACTTTACGCAATTACCGGTGGCAACATGAGGTTTTTCGTATCCGGCGGAGCTGCTTTGGCAAGGGAGCTGGGCGAGTTTTTTGAAGCAATCGGGATCAAGATTTTGGAAGGCTACGGACTTACCGAATCTTCTCCCGTAATTACAGTAAACAGAGAACACGATTATAAATTCGGATCGCCCGGCAAAGTAATTCCCGGAGTTGAAGTTAAGATAGCTAAGGACGGAGAGATACTTGCATACGGTCCGAATATTATGAAAGGTTACTTCAAGAACAAAAAAGAAACCGAAGCCGCTTTGGATTCCGAAGGTTGGCTGCATACCGGTGATATCGGCGTTTTTGACGCGGAAGGTTTTTTGATTATAACAGACCGAAAGAAAAATTTATTTAAAACTACCGGCGGTAAATATGTGGCTCCGACTCCAATTGAAAATATGTTTCTTGCGAGTAAATATATTGAGCAGTTTGTATTAATCGGTGACAGAAGAATGTTCCTTACGGCGCTTATTGTTCCCGATTTTGAAGCTCTAAAGGAATTTGCCGACGCACACAGGATTCCTTACAAAGATCCGCAGGAATTGGTTAAGTTAAAACAAATCAACGAAATGCTTGAGAAGGAGTTCGGTGAATTTCAGCGTAAGCTTGCTAACTATGAAAGAATAAGGAAATTTACTCTACTCGATAAACCATTTACGGTTGAAGGCGGAGAGCTTACTCCCAAGCTGAGCGTAAAGCGCAAAGTTGTTGAACAGCGTTACAGCAACTTGATTGACGAGATGTACAAATAATAAATTTGTTGATTATTAATGCCGGCTTGCTAAGAAAAAATTCTTAAAGCCGGCTTTTATTTTGTGCGGGAAATTATGAAGTATAAACTATTGATTTTTGACGCGGATAAAACTCTTTACGATTTTGACGCTACCGAAAAATTTGCGCTGGAAAATGTTTTCAGAGCTTTTGGGCTTCCGTATAAGGAGGAAGTTCATCTGAAATTGTTTCATGAAATAAATAAACAAATTTGGGCGGAGTTTGAACGAAAGGAGATATCCGCCGATGAACTTAAACCGGAACGCTTCAGAAGATTTTTTAATAGAATCGGAAATGATGAGATTGAGCCCAAGAAATTTTCAGATGTTTATCTTTCCTTTCTTGCAAAAAACAACGAGTTGCTCCCGGGAGCTAAAAAGATTATTCATGAGCTGAGTGCGGATTTTAAGCTGGTGCTCCTTACAAACGGACTTTCATTTGTTCAGAATTCCAGACTGAACAGTTCCGAATTGCGGGAATATTTTGACGCGCTTATAATTTCGGAAGACGTTGGTTTGGCAAAACCCGACCCGCAAATTTTCAGTCTTATTTTTGAAGAGCTTGATTTTAACGATAAAGAGAAAACCCTTATGGTTGGAGATAATTTGTCTTCCGATATTCTCGGTGGAATTAATTTTGGAATCGATACTTGCTGGTTTAATCCTACTAAAAAAGAAAACAATACGGATATTACTCCGACATACGTGATTTCCAGGCTTTATCAATTAAAGAGTATTATTTATTAGTAGAAGGCTTTGCATAATCCAATAAAATGTCATTCTGAATGGAGCGAAGCGGAAT
>JALWEC010000114.1 GCA_027036655.1 Melioribacteraceae bacterium | reverse complement strand
TAATTTTGTGAAACGCGGAGAAATTATCCGAAGTCAATAAAAAATAAATTGCGGTTGAATAGTTTCGTTCCCCTTTAATATCCGGTGGAAGATTATTCTCGCTTATCGAGCCACCGCTTCTGTATGTTTCACGGTAATATCCGCCTTCCGGGTGGGGGGAAAGATTTAGCGATGCGATTATTTCATCAATTCTTTTCATAAATAAAGTTATTTATTTTTAACGGAAATGACAAGAGTTTTACTCAGTATGTTAAAATAGTTGGATAAGTGGATGCATGGATTTCACTTCGTTTCGTGTCTTGCATAATTGTCTTGAATTATGATTAATAATGATTTTTTGATTGACTATGATTCAGAGTCCCGGAAGGTTGAGGCGTTTAATGGTTTATTTAGAATCCGTGTAAATCCGTCTTGGAGGATAACAAATCTGCGTCATCCGTGTCCTATTTTTATGCGAGATTGCTCTTGCTTGAATAAAGAATGTAAGTGAACCACATGACAGTCCTCAAAATTTATTTCTCTCAAAATAAATATTTAAAACTAAAAAAGCCGAAAGAATTAATCTCCGGCTTTTTAGCGGGGCCGACGAGACTTCCCGAAATCATTCGGGACGACCTTCGGCAGAAGAAATTAGCTTTTCAATATATTTTCGACTTTTCTTTTTCTTGATTTGATTTTCACGTTTAATTGCTTCGGATTTAGATGCAAATTTTTCAAAATAAACTAATTCCCAAGGAGTTCCTCTGCTCGAGTATTTTCCCCAACCTGAATTATGACGTAGAATTCTCAGTTCCAAATCAGAAGTGTAACCGACATAATATTTGTTGATTTTGTTTGAATAAAGAATATAGGTGAACCACATGACAGCCCTCAAAATTTATTTCTCTCAAAATAAATATTTAAAACTAAAAAAGCCGAAAAAGTAAATTCCGGCTTTTTAGCGTTGCCGACGAGACTTCCCGAAATCATTCGGGACGACCTTCGGCTAAAAAGTCAAAGATTATTAAAAATAAAAAAATCAAAGATATTTTAAAACTAAAAAAGCCGAAAGAATTAATCTCCGGCTTTTTAGCGGGGCCGACGAGACTCGAACTCGCGACCTTCGGCGTGACAGGCCGACGTTCTAACCAAACTGAACTACGACCCCGTTACGTTATTCAATAATAAAAATAACAAGTCTAAAAATAAGATTTTTTACATTTTAGCGCAAGGAAAAATTTAGAAATCTTTTACGCCAAATGTTACTCCAACTGCTTTTGCAGCCTGCACCGTTTGTCCGGTAGCCGAAACCAGTTTTTGTTTATCAATTGCATCTTCAATCTTAACGCTTGTAATAGAAGAACCTTTCAAAGAAACCATACGTCCGAACTTTTTCTTCATAGCAAGTTCAATGGCGTAAGTACCGAATTTTGTTGAAAGTATTCTGTCGTAAGGAGTAGGGGAACCGCCGCGCTGAAGATGTCCGAGAACGGTGTATCTTGTTTCCAATCCTGTCCCTTCTTCGATTTGCTTTGCGACAACTTCCGCAATTCCTCCGAGTTGAATCGGATCAGTGCGTTTTTTATCGCTACCCTTTACTACCATTTTGCCCCCTTTGGGTTTTGCTCCTTCGGCAACGCAAACTATGCTGAACTTTTTACCCTGCGCGTGTCTTTGGAGAACTCTTTCGTAAACAGCCTCCCATTCGAAGGGGAATTCCGGTAAAAGAATAATATCCGCGCCCCCCGCAATTCCGCCGTGGAGCGCAATCCAGCCGGCGTAACGTCCCATTGTTTCGAGAACCATAACGCGGTGATGCGACGAAGCGGTTGTGTGAAGTCTATCCAGCGCTTCGGAGACAACCCAAACGGCGGAATAATGCCCGAATGTAACATCGGTCGCGTCCAAGTCATTGTCAATTGTTTTCGGAACGCCTACGACGTTCATTCCCATTTTTGAGAGCTTGTTGGCAATGTGCATTGTGCCGTCGCCCCCTATGGCGATTATGGCGTCCAAATCCCACGCTTCGTAATTCATCATAACTCGTTCGGAACGGTCAACAATTCTTATTTCATTATCAACTTCTTCCGGCCAGTGAAACGGATCGCCTTTGTTGGACGAGCCGAGAATTGTTCCGCCGCGAGCCAGAATTCCTGAAACATCCTTGCTGTAAAGGGGATTTCCTCTTCCTTCCACAAATCCTTCAAAACCGTCATATATTCCCCAAACGTGCAAACCTTGATCATGCGCAGGTTTTGTTACGCCTCGTATTACCGCATTAAGTCCGGGACAGTCACCGCCTCCGGTTAATATTCCAATCCTTCTGACAGGATGTGATTTTGCCATGATTAACTCCGAATAGATAGAAAATAAATTTTAAGTATTAAGATATTAAATAATTAGATTTTTGAAAAATTTTTAAAATGAGTCTTACAAATTCTGTACAGGTTATCTTTTCCGTACTTGCGGGCTAATTCTTTTGCTGTTTTGTCAACTGCCGCCGAAGCTCCTTTGGGCAGATAAATTCCTTTTTGTTCGAGATTACGAAACCAGAGAACCACTTTTTCCCGAGCTAAAATCGAAGCTGCGGCAACTCCGGGATACTTCTCGGCTTTGGTTTCCTGAATAAACTTCACTTTTGCGAAACGGGGTTCGGTTAATATATCCAGACTTTTAGAACTGAATTTATCGGTAATAACATATTTTACAGCGGGATGTTTGTCGAGTAATTTTTCCACAGCTCTGGAATGTGCGAAAGTAAGCAGCTTATTTAAATTCTTCCCAATTGAATCATACTCCTTGTTATACTGTTCGGGAGTAAGTTCGAAAATCTCAAAATTTTCTGAAAAGGAGACTTTTAATTTTTGCGCGATTTCCATTATCGCGGAATCGGAAAGTTCTTTACTGTCCTTTACTCCGAGCGTTCTCAGTCGTTCGGATATTTCCGCCGTAGTGTAAAAAGCCGCGACAACAAGCGGCCCGAAAAAATCTCCTTTCCCAGATTCGTCCGAACCGATATATTCCTCCGCTATTCCCTCATTCACATCCTTAAATAAATTCACCGGTTCGGAAATCAGAGCGCTAACTTTTTCAAAAAGGGATGAGTTTTTATTTCCCTGGACTACCTGCTTAATTCCTTTTTTACCGAAATATACTTGAATCTTTAACTTATTTTCAGTGTCGTCCACGGTAAATTCAAAGTTGTATTTTTTTTCTTCTACGGGGCTTACCGAAACCAAATTGAGATTTTTATTAACTAATTCTCTCAGTCGTTTAATCTCATTCAAAGCGCTATTTTTTCTTTCAATGACGATAATTTTCTTTAATTTTAAAGTTCTAAAAATTTTTGATTACAAATTTATGAATAATAAAATAAACCTATTTAATAAACTTTTAATACTGTTGTCTGTTCTAGTGATTTTAACTTCTTGCGATAGGAAAGAAGATAAGGTGATTGCAACTGTCAACGGCGAAAAAATATATCTGAAAGATTTTAAAAACCGTTACGAAGATTTTCTTCTTTCATCCGGAATCAGCGACACTTACCCGAACAGACAGAATATTCTGAACTCAATGGTTACGGAAGTGCTGATGCAGAAGTTCGATAATAACGATTCGGTTTACGCAAACAAGGAATATCAGCGAGAAAAAAAATGGGTTGATGAAGAAGCTTTGCTCGGATTTGTAATGGATAGAGATGTGTTCGCAAAGATTACCGCGAGCGATAAGGAAATCAGAACCGCTTTTAAGAGAGCCAACGTGAAGGTTGCAGCGCGGCATCTTTACGCCAAAACATTAGACGAGGCTAACGAGCTTTATTCTCTTCTGAAAACGGGAGTGAGTTTTGACTTATTAGCCAAGCAGGTTTTTACCGATTCGACGCTGCGCAATAACGGCGGATATCTCGGCTTCTTTTCTTGGGGCGATATGGACCCGGCATTTGAAGAAGCCGCTTACACTTTACCTATCGGAAAAATTTCAAAGCCGATAAAAACCGAAGAAGGGTACAGCATAATTAAGGTTGAAAAGCGCGTTGCTAATCCGCTGTTAACCGAAGACGAATATATGCGTAAGAAAAAACAAATTGAAAGATTGGTTAAGATTAACAAGAAAAAACCGGCTGAGCATAAATTCATTAACGGCTTAATTGATTTGGACAAAATCAATATTAACGAAAAAGCGCTAAACGATGTTTACAAAAAATATTCATTAATCCTTAATGAAAAGCTTGAAGTTAAATCCGTTAATAATAGCAGCGAGGTTGTAAGCGATTACAAAGGGAAGAAGTTTACAGTCGCTCAAATAATCAACAGATTAGAGGAGCTTCCTTATTATCACAGGGAAAAAATCAAAACAATTGATAATCTCAAAACCGCTGTGAAAGGATTTTATCTGAAAGATATTCTCCTTAATTATGCGAAAGAAAAGGGGTATGATAAAAATCCGTACGTGTTAAAAAAAGAACGTCAGTTGGAAACGAATCTCTTTATGCGATATAAGATGATTAATATAACAAAGAACGCCGAAGTTTCCGATTCCGCCGCGTATGATTTTTATAAAGAGAATAAAAAATATTTTACTACCGATACAAAATATCATGTGAAGGAAATTATCGTTAAAAGAAAATCTTTGGCGGACAGTTTAATTAAAGTGTTGAGAAAGAATAGAAGAAGATTTTCATCCCTTGCAAAAAAATATTCATTAAGAAAATTTTCAGCGGTTAACGGAGGCGATTTGGGCTGGGCGCCGATTGAGAAATTCGGGTTGCTCCGGAAGAAGATTTTTCATGCAAAATTGAATGAACTTCTGGGGCCCCTTAAAATTAAAGGATATTACGGGATATTTATTGTCGCCGGTAAAAAGAAAGGTAAGGTAACTCCCTTTAATCAAATAAAAGATAAGGTTAAAGCTGCTGCAAAATTTTATTACAGAAATGATATTT
>JALWEC010000113.1:1235-4927 GCA_027036655.1 Melioribacteraceae bacterium | reverse complement strand
CTGGAACCCTTATCAACAAGGAACTTTAGAGTATTTGGAAAAATATTTTGCCACAAATAACACGAATTTTACTGATAAGCGCCTATTGCTTCAACAATGGGGCTTGAGAAAGTAAAAGAAATTAAAGTCCAACCGGTTTACCGGTTTCATTACCTCTACGGCAATAAGGAAAAAAGTAGAATAGCACGCTGCGAGACAATTCGGAGCAAATAAAACTGCCTTTGAATAACCACTTCTGCGCTACCTTAATAAATAAAAAGCCGTAATTCCAAAGAATTATTTAGATTTACTAAATTTGTCCTTCAATTATTCCCTCGGCCAGAGCTGAAAAATATGTTAATGTATCTACATTCAGCCACTTGATTCTTTCATCCCGTCTGAACCAAGTCAACTGCCTTTTGGCGTATCGGCGTGTGTTTCTTTTAATAAGTTCGATTGCTCTATCGAGTGAAATTTTGCCGTCGAGAAAATCAAAAATCTCTTTATATCCTACAGTGTTTAGCGCGTTCATCTTCTTATTAAATCCTTCGTTCAGAACCGATTTAACTTCTTCGACCAATCCCGATTCAATCATTTGATCAACCCGTTTTTCGATTCGTGAATAAAGTTTTTCCCGCTCCCAATTTAATCCGAACTGAAAAAAACGGAGGTCGTCTTCCCTTTTGTAATCTCTATGAAAATCTTTAATCGATTTACCGGTTAGTTTATTAACTTCAAGCGCGCGAATTACGCGCTTCCAATTCTGGGGAAGAAGTTCCGCCGCCGCGACCGGATCTTTTAACCGAAGTATTTCGTAAAGATATTCGTTCCCTTTTTTCTCCCGTAGCTCAATCAGCTCTTCCCTGTATCCCGGGTCAGTTTCAACTTCGTTAAAAATGCCATCTACAATCGCTTTTATGTAGAGTCCCGAACCGCCTACGACAACCGGGATTTTTCCGAGAGCGTGAAGCGAATCAACTACAGTTAGCGCCTCTGTTTCAAATCTGCTGACATTATATTCTTCGTTAATATCGAGATAATCAATAAAGTGATGTTTAACGCGGGCAAGTTCTTCGTGCGTCGGTTTAGCCGTTCCTATATTGAGTTTTCTGTAAAGCTGCCTGCTGTCGGCTGAAATAATCTCCGTTTGCAGACGCTCGGCAATTTCAATTCCAAGAGCCGTTTTCCCTGACGCTGTCGGACCAAGAATTACAATTACTCTCCGCTCCATCCTTCCTTTCCGATTAAAGGAACAAACGAAAAATTGGGGACTTCAGTTGTCTCGAATTTATCTTCGTCCGTTTTATCGATAATCATCATAGACTGTTTCTCTTTATCACCGATTGGGATTACCATTCGTCCGCCGACCTTTAATTGCTTCCTCAAATTTTCAGGTACAGCCGGACCGCCAGCGGTAACGATAATTTTATCGTAAGGCGCAAACTCGTTCCAACCGATTGTTCCGTCGCCGTAGCGCATCATTATTCTGAATGGAAGTTTATCGAAAAGTAAAAGAGTCCGGTTGTAAATCTCCAAATTCCTTTCAATTGTAAAAACCTTTGCTCCCATTGCCGTCAGAATCGCCGCCTGAAAACCGGAGCCGGTGCCGATTTCCAGTACCTTGTCATCCTTCTTGATTGAAAGCGCCTGCGTCATAAAAGCCACGGTGTATGGCTGTGAAATTGTCTGCCCGAAACCGATCGGAAGAGCGCTGTTTTTGTAAGCGTGAATTTTAAGCGCGTCCGGCACAAAGAGCGTTCGGTCAACTTTATCAAAAGCATCGAGTACCTTTTCGTCCGTAATGCCTTCGCTTCGTAATTCTTCAATTAATTCTTTTTTACTGCTGCCCATTTTTCCGTTTTTTCTTTCTGCAAAGATAAAAAAGAAAAACTCAAATAATTACGAAATATTAAATCATTCCCAAGCAGCAAAATTTTCACTCAAAACCCGGTAACAATTGACCGATTCTTCATTTCCAACATCCGGTTAAGTTAACTTGAACGCCCGGAGGATTAGTTATTATTCGATAGAGAATAAACAAATCGATTGGAAGTCCGACCAAGAAGCCGGTCAGTTTTCCGTTCTTATCCGTTTCGAGAGCTACTTGTTCGATTTCATCCAAGGAAAACGACTTGCTTGCCTGCTTAGTATAAAGAAATAGCTTAGGTAATTTGGTTAATTCAGACTTAGCCAAAATAGGAAAATCTTGCTTTTGCACAATTTCACTTATTCTACCGACGTCGAAAATGTAGCCGTTCTCTGAAGTTAACCGTTTCACTTCCGACAACTGAATTTGTTCAATCAAAGATCCTTTACCCTGGTAATAAATATTTTCTTTCCCGAAACCTAAAAAAGTCCCATCCTTCTTTTCCCCGTCCGTTGTAAATATAACAATATCCTCATCTAACTGAGGAAACTCATCTCTGAAATGGGAAGACTTTAAGAAATTTTGATAACGATAAAAATAAGTGTTTTTAAAAGGAGGCTCAAACTTTAGGAAGTTCCCGACAATCGCATTCCCATTTTTCAAGTAGATTTTTATCTCCTCTCCTATTTTTAGATTTTCAAAATGCCCATATTTCACAACTTTGTAATCAGGCTTTATTGCATCGATTCCCGCCCCGATTCCCAGCCCGACTAAACTGCATCCGTTCAGAATAATAGAAATAACGATAAGAATAGAGGGCGCCAAATATTTTTTTATTTTCATGGCATACCTCAATAATTAATGAAAGAATTTTTCCGGAAAATATTTGATTCGTAATTTATTTGAATAAAATTAAATATTATTCCGGTTTTTGTCAAATTGGGGCAAACCTTCAAAATTTTTCATTGTTTTTGATTTCAATCTTGAAAAAAATATCAATTATGTATTGTTTAATTCTATTGATTAAAATAATTTTAAATATTAGAATTTTATTTATAGGAACCTTTGTATAACCTAAATTTGTCATATTGAGTTCGCCAAGTTTACCCCGACCGTTTTTCGTTGGAGGCGAAGGTGTGAGCTGTCCGAAATATCTCTAAATTCGGTATAATTACTGGTTTTGAGATTCTTCATTTCGCTTTGCTCCATTCAGAATGACATATTACGGGATTATGCAAAGTCTTCTAATAGATAAATTTATCCGAATAATAATAATGGAGATAGAAATGAAAATAATGATAGCAACCGACGGAGACAATTTAGAGAGCAAAATGGCAAAGCGGTTCGGTCATGCCGCGTATTATTTAATTTACGATACCGAAACAAAAGAAATAGACCCGCGTGAAAATTTCGGGCATGACGACAATCATTCCTCCCTAATTGATTTGGTAAACGAAGGCGTAACACACTTTATAATTGGGAACATAGGTCCGAACGCCTTTGACGTACTAAAAAGCCGAAATGCCAAAATTTACTTGGCTCGGTTAATGACAGGGAAAGAAGCTTTGGACAAATTTATGAATAATGAGCTGGAAGAGCTTAAAAAATCAACGCTTCCCAAAAGCATTGAAGACCACCAGGGAGAACATCACCATCACGCTGGACAAGGTATGGGAAGAGGATTAGGACACGGAATGGGTCGTGGAATGGGACGAGGTCGCGGAGGCGGCGGAAGACATCATCACGGATAAGCCAAAAGTTGAAAAAACAGACGAAGAATAAAATTCTCACTTTAAAGAATATATGCGTTATTTTTTAATTTCCATCTAATTGCGATACATAACAT
>JALWEC010000113.1:0-1225 GCA_027036655.1 Melioribacteraceae bacterium | reverse complement strand
TTTAGAATCCGCCGAGTCGAAGGAATCCGAGTATCGTATATTAAGCCGAATTTTGATAAGTTTCCACCTTCGATAGTGGCAAACTTAACATAACACCTTTAACAAAGATTTGGAATAACTTTTCCGGGCTAACTCCAAACTCCTTCCAAATATGGAGGTCTTAAGATTTCGTAGAAAACTCACTTTATGCCGGAGGAGTTCCAACTCACGCCCAGCTTTTCCAGCTTACTGCGCAAGGTTGTTCTCGGCAAGCCCAATAATGCAGCGGCTTTCGTAATATTCCCTTTGGCTTTTCGCATTGCCCACTCAATAATTTCAAGCTCTTTTTGCGTTATAAATTCTTCGTACGTGGGATAATCGTCTTCGCCTTCCTTGGAAAATTTCTTAACGCGATTTAACGATAAATAACCGGTAAGTTCTTTTTCCCAGCCCGGTATATCGGAAAGAGCGATTATCCTCTCCACAAAATTCTCCAGTTCCCGAACGTTACCTGGCCAATCGTAGTTTTTCATGCTTTCAAGCAACTCCGGATTAAGCAGCGAAAGTTTTTCCTTTGCGTTCCTCTTAATGAAAAAATGTTCGGCCAACAAAGGGATATCCTCTTTCCTTTCACGAAGCGGCGGAAGTTGTATCGGGATGATATTTAATCTGTAATAGAGATCTTCTCTGAATTTATTTTCTTCCGCCAATTTTTTCAAATCGACTTTTGTCGCTACAATTACGCGAACGTTTAATTTTATTGACTTTCCGCCCCCGACTCTCGTTATCTCCTTTTCCTGAAGAACGCGCAGCAGTTTTACTTGAAGCGGAATCGGGAAATCGTCGATGTCGTCAAGAAATATCGTTCCGCCGTCGGCTCGTTCAAAAAATCCCACGTGAGTTTTATGCGCGCCCGTAAATGCGCCTTTTTCATGTCCGAATAATTCACTCTCCAAAAGTCCCTCGGGAATTGCGGAACAATTAACAGGCACAAAAGCGCCGTTTGCCCTTTCCCCGAATGAATGAAGCGCGCGGGCAACCAGCTCTTTGCCGGTACCGCTCTCGCCCTGTACCAAAACCGTGTAGTCATTACCGGCAACCGCTCTAACGGTTTCCAATAATTTAAGCATCGGACGGGAAGCGCCAATAATTGTTCTGTTTTCAAAATGTTCCAGCCGCCGCTTTAAGTGAACATTTTCGTCCTGAACTTTTTTGAACTTACGAATATGATTAAGAGTAGTAAGCA
>JALWEC010000112.1 GCA_027036655.1 Melioribacteraceae bacterium | reverse complement strand
TTCCATAGGTGCTTTTTTAAAGTTGATATAAAAATTCTCGTAAAACTAGCGCACTCATAATATTATAATCTTTATAGAGTGTTGTTATTAATCTGTACATTTTGTTTTTCCCTTTAATATAAAGAACACCGTCAAGAATTGCTATTTTAACTGCTTTTACATTTTTCGTTCTTATAGTGCTTATTGCATCATTAAATTGTGCATTCTGATGTCCGCCAAAATCAGTTAAAAATTTTGCTTCACCAATAACATAGTTTCCATTAAATCTAGCTACAAAATCAAGCCCTTTGTCGTGGTTATAGTTGAGATGCTCTTTTGCAAAATCCAACATAGCTTTGTCGCTAGCATCTAAGATAGCATCTTTATTAGTTCCGGTAAATTCATCAATAGGTACAGGCTGAATACCCAAAGTTTTTTTGTTTAACCAATCTTTAAACATCGGTCCAATTTGTCTATTTGTTTCTTTTGGTTCACTACATCTTTCAAAGATTTTGTCAAGCCCCATTTCATACAATCTTCCACTAATTCGATTGATTGTTTTTGGGTTTCTTTCAATTGAAGATTTGTCTCGTTTTAAATAGGCTATATAACTGTCTTTAATAGGAAATAAGTCAAGTTTCAATAATGCCTTAACTAATGAAATATTGTTTTTCTTTTTAAACTCTTTTTCTACTTCTTTCCAAATATTTTCATCTATTTCTCTAATACCTTCCGGAATAGTTGGATATACTTGAAATAAATCATCAAGGTATGACCTTTGATTTGCGTAGTCAATACTTAATTTAATCCATTTATTCATTCTCAATCCTTTGATAATCTATAAAGCAAAGATATATTATATCATTCAAAAAATATAATTACTTTATTGTTTGTATTTGTCTTGCCAATTACATTCTCAACACACGCAATACAAATATCCTATACAACAATAATGCAAATATTTTTACAATTACGCAAAGCCGCTAACTATCACTTAGATAAAAATAGAAGGCAAAAGAATAGAGAAAGGTTCAGAGCTTTAATGAATGTTCATTCATAATTGCAGCTCTAAACCTTAAACATAGTTCCAAACTTAATCGTTCAGTAAGTCGTATTCTTCAATAATTTCAAGCGTGTCAGGGTTTTTAACTACAACGTGAACCTTTTTACCGTTCACATAAAATAATACGAGCGCGTTTTGCGTCGTGAATTTTTTAACCCAATTTGTCCAGGGAACTTTTTCCTGCGCATAATAAGGCGCGCCTGCCGCGCCGTTATTTATCTGGTAAACTTTGCGCGTTATTTCCAGTTTTTTCTTATCCCAATTTTTGGGATAAAGATCTATTCCCGGTTCGATTAAAGTTCTGTGATAGTTGTGTTCGTCGCCTGTAAGAATTGCTCTTACTTTCTTGGATTGATTTACGACAATATTCAAGTAATCGTCGCGTCTTTCAATTATACCTTCGTCAACCGGTTTTCCCGCGACATAAGGACGGCGTGAGTTATTTCCGTAATACCACATTGCGTTTATCAGATGTCCGCCGTTTGGCAGAGCGGGAGTATGCTGAGTAACAAATATGTGGTCAATCCGGTTATCCGCGTCTAACTTTTTCAACGTTTTCTTCAGCCACGCAAGCTGGTTATCCATAATGTAGCCGTGCAGTCCGCCTCCGGGACCGGGAATTCCGTTTTTGACGGTGGGTGAATACCAATAATCCGAATTGAGAACAACTACGGCGACGTTTCCGTAAACATAATAGAAAACGCTTTCATCGTATGAAGGAAAGTCTGTTTTGTTCGGATCGGGATCGTACTTCGAACCGTCTTCCGACTTAATGTCCGAAGCGATGGGATTTACAAATTCGTCTTGAAAAATTGATTCCGAAGAATTATTCGCGAAGGGGAATTTATCAAATGCATAATAAACTCCTTCCTTTGATTTAAGCACAAATCTTAAATTTTCGTGATTACCCATTGTGGCGTAAAAGGGGAAATAATGAGCAAAAGGAGCCACGCAATATTTCCAGTTAAAAAGCTCCAATTTCATATCGCTTTTGCTCGGGGTATTGCCGTCCATCAAATCGCCGGTAAACTGAATAAAGCGCGTGTCGTTTGCTCTTGCGAGAGCAAATATCTTTTTGAGAATGTAGCCGTTTGTACCGAAGATATCTCTTTCGCCGCCTCCGACCGCGGTACGGGAATCGCTGGCGTAAGCAAAAACAAAGGGTTTGCGGCTCCCCGGTTTATTTGCCGTTCTGAAAGAATATGATTCTTCCCAACCGCCGTATTTAACCGTGTAGGCGTAGTTTGTCGCCGGTTTTAATCCGTCGATTTTTATTTCGTGATGCCGTGCAATTTTATTATCGGAATAAGTTTTTTTGTTCACGACAACCGATGCGTTAATTTTTTTATCTGTATTGAACCAAACTACACAGGAGTTTTCGGTAAGATTGCCTACAAATGGACCGTCAATGATTGTTGGACCGGTTTTGAACGGACCTTTTCCGGTAACGTTTACTTTTGAA
The DNA here is from genome assembly GCA_027036655.1 of Melioribacteraceae bacterium. Lineage (GTDB taxonomy): Bacteria > Bacteroidota > Ignavibacteria > Ignavibacteriales > Melioribacteraceae > WGAL01. Next base: position 2,423 of record JALWEC010000112.1, on the reverse strand, counting down.
TCAAGAACAATCTCGCCGTGCGAATTTAACACTCGGTAGCCCAAAGTAAATCGTCCCGACTTTTCCCATGAAACCATATCAAAAATACCGGAAAGGCGTTTGATAATATTTACTTCGGCTTTCCCGTTTTTAATTTTTACCGGACGGGAGAGAAATACCGGCATCGGGTATTTGGAATCATTTTCCGGTACAAGTCCGTAAATTAAAGTACCGCTATTAAGTTTGTCGAAATTAAAAGCGATTCCGTTTTTTGTGCCGACAGGGTTACCGAAAATTGTGTTATAATCATAAGTGTCGGAATAAGGTTTCTCGTAAACTTTTTCTCCATTTTCATTCAGAAAATAAAGTTTAGCATTTGAGTCGTAAAACAAATTATGATAAACCGAAGGTATTTCATTTGACTGCGTGAAAACATATCCGCTAACGGAAATAAGAGCCAAAAATATGGCAATAGTTTTTTTTATCATAATAAATCCTATAATATATTATAAATCGTATCTCTTTTTCAGCCACTGGTAGGCGATGTTAATTTCTTTGGTTTTACTTTCGGCAAGTTCGCGAAGCTCTTTCCCAAGCCCCGCTACTTTATCGGGATGATAAAGAGAGATCATCTTCAGATATTTTTTTCGAATTTCATTTTTACTGATTTTACCTTTTAATCCTAACACTTGTCCGTAGTAAATCGCTTTATATTCTTCATTCATCAGTTCCGGATTATCTCTGGTCTCTTTTTCTGAAGTTCCTGAATAATAATACTCTTCTTCTTTTTCGTACCTTTCGTACTTTTCCTTTTTGCGATAACCGTATTTCCCGCGTGATTCGCTTTCGCTTTCCCTTGAATAGAATTTGTGATACTTAAATGAATATCCGGGAACGCTTTCTTTAACGCTGCGGAATAATTTTGTTTTTTCCTGCTTAGTTATCACGAGATAATCGAGAAGGAGAGTATTTACGATGTTCCATTCAAGTCCTGAAATATCTCTGCTGAAACCGGCGATTATTTTTTTTGCGTCATGCTCTTTTATCATCGGAAGCAAAGTTTTCAGTTTTCCTTTGGAGATCATAGGATTGTATGTTTTTAGAAGTAGTTTAACCCAGTTTTCTTCGCCCGCTTTTAATATCAAACTGTAAAGAAGAAGGAATTCCGTAATAACAGTCCGGGCGTCAATTTTGTGCAGAATTTCTTCGGAGTAAACAATACTTTGAAGTCGCCCGAAACTCATAAATATATATTCGTTTAACGCTTGTTCAATATCCATTTCAAACTCAACAATAAAAGTGGAGTTGAGCGCGCTCGGGTAAAAGTCTTTTTTAAAATCAAGCGAAGCCCTTACGGTTGAACTTAAATAGATTCGCGAGAATTCGTTCATAGCATAATTTATATTGGCAATAACATGCCAAAATTTGTCGTAAATATCGGAATAGACATAAAATGCCTTCTCGTATTCTTTCTTCTCAATTAAGAAATCACCTAATTCACGTAATTTGTTCAAATTTTGCATATCCAAATATCTCAAATTTTATTCATAAAAAAATGAAAAATTATTAATTTCCCGAAAAACGTTTTTAAAGCAAACAGTAACATTGGTTAAATATTGAATTACCTATTCAATTATTGTAATTTTCTTTGGAGATAATTTAAAGCATATTATTACTTTTTCCGAACTGAAAATTCTTCTTTTCTATAGTACTTTATCAGTGAAATTCGTGCTATTTGTGGCAAAATATTTTCCCAAATACTCTAAAGTTCCTTGTTGATAAGGGTTTCAGAGATTATTTTTTTGTCCGACTTTTTCTAATTTTGGTTCCGGCTTGTCCGGGTTGAGTTACGGCAAACAGCAAACAGTTATCAGTAAAAGCGAACGGCTCCGTCTCGTCCGCTCGAAATCCGTCTGCCGAGACAGACAGCTTGTTTTTTAGCGCCATCGCGTCATTGCAAAAGAGAACAGTTTATTATTTTAATTTTAGCGTCATTGCGAACTGCGACGTTAGGAACAGTGAAGCTCCGTCTTGGCGGACTCATCGGAAAACACGCTTTTGCTGAATGTTCAAATGCGGTTTAACGGCTATGGTTAAATACCGGTGAGATTGCCGCGTCGCTCCGCTTCTCGCAATGACGGAAATTTTTAACCCAAAATTGTCATTAGAATTTTTTCTAATCTAAAATTTTTAAGAAAAAGACTATTTTTTGTAACGTAGATTGCTTGCAATCTGCGAAAAAACAGCATAATGCTAAATTGCACCCACAGTCCGCCATGGTGGACTGTGGATGCAAATAGAACGAGCAAGATTTTCTTACATGGTTTTTTGTCTTAAATTAACAGCTTGGCAGTTAGTTAACCTGTTGTTCTTTAATAACTTAAGTCAACTTTTTCCTAATGGCAGTCATTAGAAATTTTTGGTCTAATGACAATTTTGGTTTT
>JALWEC010000111.1 GCA_027036655.1 Melioribacteraceae bacterium | reverse complement strand
AACGACGGAGCAAAATCGTGGAAGCCGACGCCGACCAAAAATTTAATGTCGCTGAGCCGAGTTAAATTTATAGATAACATCACGGTAATTGCGGTCGGTAAACGAGGCGTTATCTTAATCTCAAAGGACAGCGGTTTAAGCTGGAAAGCGGTTTCATCCAAGCTTTTTTATCCGCTTAATGATTTTGATTTAACCAAAGACGGTAAATTGTTAATCGCGGGGGGAAACGGAACAATATTAAAGGTAAATCCCAAGACAAAATAAAAAGAGAATATGGAAAAATTTATAATACACGGCGGTAAAAAATTATCGGGCAGTGTAAAAGTCAGCGGAGCAAAAAACTCCGCTTTAGTTTTGATGCCCGCTTCATTGCTGAACAACGGAAAAAATATTTTCACAAACGTACCCGAAGTAAACGACATTTTCACGATGAAAAAACTGCTTGCCCACATCGGGGCGGCAACCGAATTTGAAAATAACAATTTGATTCTCGATACTTCCCGTATTACGTCGCAGGAAGCGCCGTACGAGCACGTTAAAAAGATGCGCGCGTCAATATATGTGCTCGGACCTCTTCTAACAAAATACGGTTACGCCAAAGTTTCTTTGCCCGGCGGATGCGCGTGGGGACCTCGTCCGATAAATCTTCACCTTGATGCGATGAAGAAGTTTGGCGCGCAGCTTGATTTGGAGGAAGGATATATAATCGCAAAATCCAAAAGATTAAACGGAGCAAAAATCATTTTCGATATTTCATCCGTGGGAGCTACGGGGAACGCATTAATGGCGGCGGTTCTCGCAAAGGGAACTACGCTTATTTCAAACGCGGCGATTGAGCCTGAAGTAACTTTGCTTGCCGAATCGTTAAAGAAAATGGGCGCGAAGATAAACGGAATCGGAACGAAAACGATTGAAATTGAAGGCGTTGACGAACTGCATCCGATCGAATGTGAAAATATCGACGACAGAATTGAAGCGGGCACTTTGATGATCGCTGCTGCAATGACTAAGAGTAAAATTGAAGTAAAATACAGAAACATTAATCATCTTGATATTCTTTACGACAAACTGAAAGAGAGCGGCGTAAACATTGCTTTCTCCGAAGACGCGGTTTATGTTGACGCCGAATCGACCGCCGTAAAACCTGTTGATGTGGCTACTGCGGTTTATCCCGGCTTCCCCACGGACTTGCAGGCGCAGTGGCTTGCTTATATGACGCTCGCGGAGGGGAATTCGCAAGTTACCGACAGAATTTATTTTGACAGATTCAAGCACGTTCCCGAGTTAAGGCGGCTCGGCGCAAAGATTAATTTAATCGAAAACACGGCAATGGTTCAGGGCGTAACAAAATTGAAAGGAGCAAAGGTTATGTCAACTGATCTCCGCGCTTCGGCTTCGTTGGCGCTTGCGGGATTGGCTGCCGAAGGAAAGACCGAAGTTCTTCGGATTTATCATCTTGACCGCGGATATGAAAGAATTGAGGAGAAACTTCAAACGCTCAACGCCGATATAGTCAGAGTTAAAACGGAAGAATATTAATTTGAATATTTAGAAGAAGGCTTTGTGTTACCAGATTTATATGTCACCCCAACGAAAATCA
>JALWEC010000110.1 GCA_027036655.1 Melioribacteraceae bacterium | reverse complement strand
GGTTTATTCTCCCGCAATTACAGATTTTATTTTTATGGCTCGCGGAACAAGTTACATGTTTGTAACGGGTCCGAACGTTGTAAAAACGGTAACTCACGAAGAAGTTTCGTTTGAGGATTTGGGTGGAGCCGATACGCACGCATCCAAAAGCGGCGTTGCTCATTTTGCTTTTGATAATGAAATTGAAGTAATTGAAAATATCAGAAGGTTGATAGATTTTATCCCTCAAAACTGGAAAGACCGCGCTCCGGAAAAAGAGTTTGATTTTACGCAAGATTTAATCGTCCCCGAGCTTAACAACATTGTCCCAGAAAATCCGAACAAACCTTACGATATGAAGAAGGTAATAAATCTCCTTGTTGACGACGGTGATTTTATGGAAGTTCATGCCGAGTATGCGGAAAATATTATCGTCGGTTTCGCAAGAATGGGAGGAGTTTCAATCGGGATAATCGCAAACCAGCCCGCTTCTCTCGCGGGAGTGCTTGATATTAATTCCTCCAAGAAAGCTGCGCGGTTCGTTCGTTTCTGTGATGCTTTTAATATTCCGCTTTTAGTTTTGGAAGACGTTCCGGGATTTTTGCCCGGCACCGAGCAGGAGTGGAACGGAATTATCAGCAACGGAGCAAAGTTATTATTCGCTTTCAGCGAAGCCACTGTGCCTAAAGTTACCGTAATTACCCGCAAAGCTTACGGCGGAGCTTACGATGTGATGAACTCGAAGCACATACGTGGGGATTTTAACTATGCCTGGCCTACAGCTGAAATTGCCGTTATGGGACCGAAAGGAGCGGTAGAAATTATATTCAACAAAGAAATTAAAAATGCCGAGAATCCTGAAGAAAAATTGGAAGAAATGATAAACACTTATCGTGAAAAATTTGCTAATCCGTTTATTGCAGCCGCAAGAGGATATGTTGACGATGTTATCGAACCTTCCGAGACAAGGAAAAAATTGGTGAATGTTTTTCAGCTGCTAAAAACAAAAGTCGATTCTAATCCGAAGAAAAAACATTCAAATATTCCGTTATAAGAATAATCTATTGAGTTCGCTATGCTTGTCCCAACTGCTTTTCGTTGGGGGCGAAGGTGGAAGCCGTCCGAAATATCTCTAAATTCGGTATAATTACCGGTTTTGAGATTCTTCATCCGCCCCTAATCAAAAACGGTTAGGGCAAGATTCGCTACATTCAGAATGACATATTACGGGGTTATGCAAAGCCTTCTATAAATAAATTAAATTGAAAAAGAAGAAAAAACTTTCAATTGGGATTTGATTTTTTTCTAAAAATTCCTTATTGTTGTTCGTCATTCACAAGGAAAATAGTTTCAAATAATATATATGTGTCTTGATGTACTGTTTTTTATTTTTATGTAAGGATTTGATGTAATAATCTGTTTCATTTTTTTTGTTTGAAATTTACGGTCTCACGACCATTTAATAAAAAAATAAAAAGAACTTTAAATGGAAGAAGCAGAACTACATCTATTTTTATTACCGATATTATTTTCTCTTCACCATATTCATAGTCCGGGTTGCCATCTCCATAGTTCTAATAAACATTGTAATCACCACTTCAAATATTTAACCGTGTTGTTCTTCCAATTTCAAACCTCATTTCCATAATTTACCGCAAAACTCCTAACCCAATTAACAACATATAACAACTAATTATTTATTAATTAATTCGGAGGCTTAAATGTCTGAAGAAACACGTCTTGTTGATACTTCTGCCAATCCGGCGCCCTTAGGTTTAATGGGATTCGGTATGACAACGGTATTACTAAATCTTCACAATGCCGGTATTTACTCCCTTGGTACAATGGTTCTTGCAATGGGAGTATTTTACGGAGGATTAGCTCAAGTTTTTGCCGGATGGATGGAATGGAAAAAAGGCAATACATTTGGCACTACGGCATTCACTTCATACGGACTTTTCTGGTTAACTCTTGTCTTTTTGATTTTAGGAAAAGTTCATGGCTGGTTCAATGCTCCTGCCGAAGGGGGAATGGTTGCCTATCTCTTTATGTGGGGACTCTTCACATTTGTTCTTTGGATCGCCACATTAAAACACAACAAAGCTTTGCAAATCGTATTTCTAACTTTGTGGATTCTTTTCTGGTTACTTGCTATTCATGATGCAACCGGTAGTGCACTTGTTGGAGCAATAGCCGGATGGGAAGGAATCTTCTGCGGTTTCTCGGCAATTTATTTGGCATTAGCACAGGTTGTAAATGAAACTTACGGCAAAACAGTAATGCCGATAGGGGAATAAACTATTTTTCGAATTTAACGAGGAGTTAAAATGGACGAAAACGAAATTAAAAAAAATGAAAATGAGGATGTAGTTTCCGAAGCGCAGATTGCGGTGCATTGGAAAGAAGAGGAATACTTCGAACCTCCGGTGCATTTTATTGCGCAGGCAAATCTAACAGACGAGAATGTTCTTGAAAAATTCGGAGAAAAGAACTTTCCGGAATGTTTTAAAGAATATGCCGATATGCTTGATTGGTACGAATATTGGCATACAACACTTGACAGCTCAAATCCACCTTTCTTCAAATGGTTTGTTGGCGGAAAACTGAATGCTTCTTATAACTGTATTGATCGTCATCTTCCTAAGTATAAGAATAAAACAGCTTTGCACTTTGTCCCTGAACCTGAAGACGAACCGATAGTTCACATGACGTTCCAGGAATTGTATGTTAAAGTTAACGAGTTTGCTGCGTTACTGAAATCCTACGGGCTGAAGCGCGGCGATACCGTTACGCTACATATGCCGATGATTGCGGAACTTCCGATTACGATGCTTGCTTGCGCCAGAATAGGCGTTATTCACTCGCAGGTATTTTCAGGATTTTCCGGCAAAGCCGCTGCGGAAAGAATTGTAGATGCAAAGAGTAAAATATTAATTACAGCGGATTCTTACTATCGCGCAGGCAATTTAATTGACCATAAAGAGAAAGCGGATATCGCATGTGATTTGGCTGAAAAAGAAGGACAGCATGTAGAGCATGTTCTTATTTGGGAAAGATATCCGGGTAAATATTCCGCAGATACTCCTCTTGTTGAAGGACGCGACGTAATAGTAAATGATAAAATTAAAGAATTCTATCATCAGGAAGTTGAACCGGAAAAGATGAATGCAGAAGAAACTCTATTCTTAATGTACACATCCGGAACAACCGGCAAACCGAAAGGCGCCCAGCATTCAATTGGTGGTTATATGGCTTATGTTACCGGAACATCAAAATATATCCAGGATATTCATCCTGAAGATGTTTACTGGTGTATGGCTGATATCGGCTGGATTACGGGACATTCCTACATTGTTTACGGTCCTCTCGCTCTTGCCGCATCATCGGTTATTTTTGAAGGCGTTCCTACTCATCCCGATGCCGGAAGACCTTGGAGAGTAGCAGAAGAACTGGATGTAAATATTTTCCATACTTCGCCGACGGCAATCCGCGCCCTCCGGAGAATAGGACCGAACGAACCTTCTAAATATAAATACCACTTCAAACATATGACTACTGTAGGCGAACCTATCGAGCCGAACGTATGGCGCTGGTATTATAATGAAGTCGGTAAAAAAGAAGCTGTTATTGTTGATACCTGGTGGCAAACTGAAACCGGCGGTTTCCTTGCATCGACGGTACCGGCAATCCATAAGATGAAACCAGGAAGCGCAGGCCCGGGCGTTCCGGGAATCTATCCTGAAATTCTTGATGAAAACGGCGAACCTTTGCCTCGCGGAAGTAATAAAGCGGGTAATATTGTAATCAGAAATCCGTGGCCCGGCAGAATGCTTACAATCTGGGGCGATGACGAAAGATTCAAGAATCAATATTACGCTCGCTACAACAGCGACCCGAACAGTAAGGATTGGCATGATTGGCCTTACTTTGCCGGCGATGGCGCGGTTGAAGCTCCCGACGGATATTTCCGTATCCTCGGTCGTATTGACGACGTTATCAATGTTGCCGGTCACAGACTTGGAACTAAAGAGCTTGAATCTGCCGCTCTGATGGTCGATGAAGTCGGTGAAGCAGCTGTTGTTCCGGTACCTGATCCCATTAAGGGAGTTAAACCGCATGTATTTGTTTCGTTAAAGCCTGGGATTGAGCCAAGTCCCGAATTAGAACAAAAAGTAACCGATACTTTGGCAAGTGAAATCGGCCCTATTGCTAAACCCGGTAAGGTTTGGATTGTTCCCGATATGCCAAAAACACGCTCCGGTAAAATTATGAGACGCGTTTTGGCAGCAATTGCAGACAATAAGGACCCGGGCGATATAACTACTTTAGCCAATCCGCAAGTTGTGGAAGAAATTAAGAAGATGGCATAATTTCATTGGCTATTTCAGTTAAGAGGCTTCTTTTTAGAAGCCTCTTTTTTTTATCAGAAAAAATTCCTTATTTTTAAATCAATAAATAGGGTCTCTTAATGTTTCGAATAATACCGGAAGGCAAAAATTTCAGTGAGCATGTTTTGCTCAAAAACGGTCAGGGTGTTTTATTCCGTCCTTTTGACGAAAAAGATTTTCCATTGGTAGAAAAGTTTATGAATGGAATTTCCAAGGAAAATCTTAGAATGCGGTTTATGGCTTCAATGTCCTATGTTCCCAAGGAATTAATTCAAAATATGTGTTACGGCGATTTTAAGGATTCCGGTTGTTTAATCGCCATGATTGGGGAGGAGGATAAACGGGAGATTATCGGAATCGGGAATTATGTTTCGACAGGAAACGGAAGAACAGCCGAGGTGGCTTTTATCGTTAACGATTCTTATCACGGACTCGGGATAAGTTCTCTTTTGTTAGAACGATTAGCAGGCTTAGCGGCGGCAAACGGATATGTGGAATTGGAAGCCGAAGTTCTCCCGGAAAATCAGCCGATGCTGCATGTTTTTAAGAATTCGGGATTGCAGTCGCATCAGGTTTGGAGTTC
>JALWEC010000109.1 GCA_027036655.1 Melioribacteraceae bacterium | reverse complement strand
GTAAATTTAGTAAAACTGCCGGAATATTTTTTTATCTCGTAGTCGGGGATTTTTGTATCGTCATAATTCCGCAGATGACGAACTTCAGCCGAATCCAAATCGCCGAGAGGAATCGGACGAAGCATTGTAACGGGAGATTTTCTCAAATATTCTTCCGAAGGTAAAATGGTTTTTCTCTTGGTAAAAGGTAGATAAAAGAGTTTGTACCCCTTTGAAGTATAGCCGGAATAAACCAGATTTCCTTTGGCGTCAACCGCGGGATAAAACGCTCCGCCGAGAACATTGGTTATCTGCGTAGATTCTCCGGTACGAAAATCGAAGCTGTAAATATTTGAAATGCCGGTTCTGTCCGAAGCGTAGTAAAACTTTCCGTCCTCTCCGAATGTCGGATTTCTGTCGTCAAACCGTGTTTTAATCACGATTTGAAAATTTGCGCCGTTGGAGTCGATCCTTGCAATGTTTCTGATGTCTCGTTTAATGAATCCGAAATAAATTTCTTTGTTGTCGGGCGAAAACTTAGGATTAAAAACCTGTTCTCCTCTATCGAAAAAAGTAAGTCTTCTGAAATCTTTTCCGTCAATATTAACAGTCCCGAGATTGGTTGTTCCATCCTTCTGAAAAAGAAAAACTATCTTTTTCCCATCGGGAGACACATTCGGATAGTTCGCTCTAAGTCCGTGCGTCAGTCTTGTTTCCTCGTCATTTTTTATGTCGTACATAAAAATGTCGTGAATGTTTGTCCACTTGGGATTATCGTCGCTCAACTTGGCGTAGATTAGTTTATCGGCGCCCGGGATAAAATCGACAGACGAAAAAACTTTATCGAGAATTTTCTTCTCTTTTTTCGTCTTAAAGTTGTAAATGTAAACCGAAGTTTGACTCAGATAATCGTTTCCCTTGTTTGAGATGTAAATTATCGAGCTGTCGTGTTTTACAAATCGCGGAAGAAAATTGCCGAAACCTTTCTTAACCAAAGTATCGCCCATAACTATGTTTTTTCTTACCGGCGCAATTCTGTATTCGTAATCTTTCTTCAGATAGCTTTTCCATTCGTCGTATAAATCAATACCGGAGATGCCGAGCGCGTCTTGAATTGCCGCGTCAACCGTAAAATTCGTTTTTGTTTTAAGTGCGGAAAAAATTTCACGGAGTTTATCTTCGCCGTATTTTTTTGCGATATAAGTTGTAAGCGCAAAACCTGAATTATAAACAGATTCGTTCCCCAAACTTGTTTTTGAAAAAACTCCCATTTGGTTCCAAGTAAGCATATCGTTATCGAGGACATAGCTCCGCAGAATCATATCGCGATGCGAATCCCAATAATCATAACCAAGTTCGTAGCGCTGATACTGAGCGGTACCTTCGGCAAGCCAGGAAGGAACATTTATTCCCGCCACGGCATAAGAAACAATCGAATTCGGGTAGCCGTAAAGTATATCGGGGCGTTGCTCATCCTGGTAGTGCATATATTGAAGATAAACCGCCGGAATTCTCGGGCTCAGTTTCATCGCCGACTGCAAGTTAACCATATGCGTGAACTCGTGCGTAATTACATTCCTAAGCCAATTGTGCGAGCCGCGCAAATCAAAATCGAGCGCGGAAG
>JALWEC010000108.1:1229-1607 GCA_027036655.1 Melioribacteraceae bacterium | reverse complement strand
CTTGGAATGAAACGAAGGCAATGGTTTTCCGGACTATGGTATGCAGATAAGTTTATGCACTGGCCTTTGGTGGTCGATTCTTAATTTTCTAATGACAATTTTGGGATAATTTTGTTTGGGGTATTGTTTTCGCGTTCAATTTATTGTCAAAAACTCAGCTAAACGGTAAAGTTTCAATTGCAAAATGTAATATAATTTTTCCCCGAGAAATTTTTTACTCTTCATTGTTCTTCCTTCTAACCAAAGAGGCAAAGTCTTTTATTCCTCGTTTTAATCCGGATAACTCATCTTCGTTGAAAACTTTGCTTTTAAGAACCGCCAAAGCGAAAAGGAGAAGAATCGCCGTTTTGGCGATTAGTCGGATGAAAAGGGAGTAAT
>JALWEC010000108.1:0-1219 GCA_027036655.1 Melioribacteraceae bacterium | reverse complement strand
GTAATCATTTATCAGAAAGGAGAAGGTGAAAAATACCGCTCCAATGAAAATAATAACCGTAATTCGTTTTATTTCAAAAGGAATCGGGTAAACCTTTTTACCGAAATAGTAAGATAGGAGCATCATTACAAATATTGAAATCAGCATTGCGTAAGCTGCGCCGACGTAACCATAGGCGGTAACAAACCAAATATTGAGCGTTACATTTACAATCGCGGAAATTATTACGATTAACGCGTTGTAGCTTGTTTTTTTTGAGTAATGAAAGCTGAGTGAAAAGTTATACTGAATTCCCTTTAACACAAAGGCAAAAGCAATTATCGGAATTACCGAATAAGCCGCGCGGAAAGATGCTTTTTGAGCTAATATTTCGAGCAGTTCTTTGCCGAACAAAGCGACGGATAACCCCGCCGCGACGAGCAGCAGCGTGTAGTATGTTAATGTTTTTGAGAAAAAGCGCTTTTCGTCAGGATCGCCGAGTTTTTTATATGCAATAGGCAAAAAGCCGAGTTGGAAAGATTGAAGAATCAGCATATTGATGACGCTTGCAATTTTATGTCCGAGGGAGTACAACCCGACGCTTGCTTCTCCGGAAATTATTTTAATAATAAACCTGTCGCTCATTGTAAAGGCGAGCGCAAATATTGTTGAAAAAACAAGGGGAACTCCATAATTTATCATCTCTTTAAGGACGGATAATTTGAATTTCGGCACAATGTTTTTCAGAGTAATCGGGATTGAAAAAAGGAAAAGGAGAGCTTGCCCGATAAGCTGACTGATTAAAATTCCTTCTATTCCCATTTTAAGATAAGCTAAAAAGTAAATGTTGAATAACAGCGTTACTGCAAATTTCAGAGTTGTCAGCGTTGCAAAGAGAGCGGATTTTTCCCGCAGTCTCATTATCGTAAGAGGAATAAGATTATAAATCCCAAATGCGGAAGTCAGAAAGAGTAAAATAAAATAATCCGTAAATGTTTCCGTTTTAAAGAATATCTCGGAAAATTTTGCGCTGAAAGGAAGTAATATAATTAGGAGTAATCCGGCGATAATCAGAGTGGCAACAAGGGAAGTAAAAATTATCGATTTCTTTTTACTTTCCTCTTTTTCTTCTGAACTCCACCGCATCATCGCCGTTCCGATATTGAGCGAAAAGACGCTGACCAATATTTGTCCGGTTATCTCGATAATTGCAAGAATTCCGTATTCCGAAGTTGTCAGA
>JALWEC010000107.1 GCA_027036655.1 Melioribacteraceae bacterium | reverse complement strand
ATATGAAGATTGTCGAGGCGATTCCCGATAGTATGTCCGCTCCGGAATTTGTTGCGGCTCAGATGACTTTGTACGATGAAATTTACAAGACTAAGAATTTTAAATACACACCTTGGACGCTCTCATTTCCGATTGTCGTGCAGGGAGATGAAGTGGGAAGCATTACGGTAGTTTATCGTAAGCGTGTTTTTAAGGAGCGGGAGGAACAGTTTACCAATGATGAGAAGCAGCTTCTTAACACAATTGCGAACCGTTTGGAACACTTTATTTTATATCAGGATTTAAAAAATATCTTTTCAGATCTAAGCGCCGCGAACAAGCAGTTTAAAAACCAGAAGCGTCCGGCGTGGAAAATAATTTTAAAAATGCTTCGTAAAACCGATCCGCCTCTGTTTATGCGGATTTTGCGAAAAATACTTTTGATCCTTTCATCAAAGGAGATTGAAGAAGCAAATGTTTTAATTAATCAGGCAAGTATTTCCTACTTTGGTGAAGACGAGGAACATGTTGATGAAAACCGTCCGATTAAGAAGAAAAAAATTAACACTTACGACGATTACATCAAGGAAATAATAGAGCTTGCCCAAAAGCACATTAAGGATAGCGACCTTGAGCAAAGTCTCGAACAATGGATGCTCCTGAATAAGGCGATTCCTCTTATCAAAATTTTGGAATCGGAAAGTACTTCGCTGACCGAGATTTCGGAATCGATACGAAAGTATTTCCATATTGCTCCGGAAAAAATAAGGTTAACCGAAAGCTTGATTAAAGGTTTAAGAGTATCTCTCTTGCGCCGTTTTTTCACCGACGACTTACAATACATTTCCGTGGCGAAGGAATACATTAAGCTGACGGACTTTTATGATTTAATTGATAAAACAATTTTTATGCCTTCGAGCCACGGAAAACTCGGAGGAAAAAGTTCGGGACTTTTTGTCGCATCTTCGATTTTGCGTAATAAAGCTGAAGAAAATCCGATGCTTCGGGAAATTTACACTCCTAAAACTTGGTACATGTCGTCAGATGGAATTCTGTATTTTATGCACTACAACGATTTGGAGGAGATGCTCGAATACAAATACAAGTCCGTAGATGAAATTCGTATTGAGTATGATCACGTTGTTCAGATGTTTAAGAACTCCAAATTTCCCCTTGAACTTGTGCACGGATTTTCCCTTGCACTTGATGATTTAGGGGATAATCCGCTTGTTGTGCGCAGCTCAAGTTTGTTGGAAGACCAAGTCGGGGCGTCATTCTCAGGGAAGTACAAATCTCTTTTCCTTGCCAATCAAGGACCTAAATCGCAGCGAATGGAAGAACTGATGGATGCGATTACGGAAGTTTACGCTTCCACGTTCGGGCCAGACCCGATTGAATACCGCTCCGAGAAAGGCTTGCTTGATTTTCATGAAGAAATGGCGGTGATGATACAAGAAGTTGTCGGCACAAAAATCGGCGATTATTTTCTTCCCTCGTTTGCCGGAGTCGCCTTCAGCAACAACGAATTCCGCTGGTCGCCGCGAATCCGATTGACCGATGGTTTGGTGCGTCTTGTGCCGGGACTCGGCACGCGCGCAGTTGATAGAATAGGAAACGATTTTCCCATTCTCGCCGCTCCGGGGCAGCCGTCGCTTCGCGTAAACACAACAATACGTGAAATGATAAAATATTCTCCGAAATATGTTGATGTAATCAATCTGAAAAACAATGAGTTTGAGACAGTTCCTCTTGATAAAATTATCAGGGAACACGGAGACGAATATCCGGGAATAGAGAAGATTCTTTCCGTGATTGAAGGAGACATGCTTCAGCAGCCGATGAAATTCAGAACGGATTTCGAGAAAGACGATTTTGTCGTTACATTTGAAGGGTTGTTTAAAAATGATAAGTTTTTACAGCGCATTAATGAAGTGCTTCATACACTTCAGAAGTCGTTCAATTCGCCGGTGGATATTGAATTTGCTTCCGACGGAAATAAATTATACCTGCTGCAGTGCAGACCGCAAAGCCACAGTACACAAGAGCATCCGGAAGTTATTCCGCATAATGTCCCTACGGATAGATTATTATTCCGCGCTAATAAGTTTGTAACTAACGGTACAATAGAAAATATTAATTACGTTGTTTATGTTGATCCGGTTAAATACAGCGAAGCCGAAAATAAGGAAAAGCTTCTTAAAATAGGTGAAATAATTGGGGCGCTTAATAAACATCTTCCTCGCAAAAAGTTTATTTTAATGGGACCGGGAAGGTGGGGAAGTCGCGGCGACATTAAGCTTGGCGTACATGTTACTTATGCGGATATAAACAACACGGCGATGCTTATTGAAATAGCTAAGAAGAAAGGGGAATATACTCCCGATCTTTCTTTCGGCACGCACTTTTTCCAGGATTTGGTCGAAGCCAAAATCAGATACTTGCCTCTTTATCCTGACGAAGAAGATGGATTTTTAAACGAAGTTTTTATTAAGAAAAGAACGAATATTTTATCCGAGATATTACCTGAACAGAAAAATTTCAGCGATTATATACGCGTGATTAATTTGAAGGAAAAGAACAAGGAGTGTTCGCTTACCGTTTTGATGAACGCCAATGAAGATGAAGCCGTTGGTATCCTGGTTGACAGCGAGGGAATTAAAAACTCTTACTACCGCACTATTAAAAACAGAATTTCTTCCGGTAAAATAAATACAGCCGATGACTTTATGGCGGCGTTGTCTCTCGGTATCAGAACTTCCGAAATGAAGATCACAAAGATATTCTGGGCTAAAATCGATAAAGATGAAATCGTGTGCGCATTTATTCTTAAAAATAAGAAGAGCGCAAACGCTTTTGATAATTGGAGAAAAGGTTGGGAAAACGCTTACTATCTGATTAAGAAAAAAGGGGAAGAGAAAAAGGAATTTGAACTTTCTCCGTTCTATTTTTCCGTTAAAGAAGAAGCCGAAGCCGTTAAAACTATTAAAGAATATTCCGATAATATAAACGAGATAAACTTGGAAGAGGAATGATTTATATTATCGATTATGATAAGGAAGGAGCTGAAAACGCGGCTCGGATGGTTGCGCAATTCTCCGACGATGTTAAAATCGGGAAGAATGAAATGGAAATCGTCGGCGCCGAGAAAGTAATTTTACCGGATACTACTTTCCCCAAAAAGGCTCTAAAAAAATTACACTTGTTTAATTTATACAGCGCTTTACGAATTTATAAAAAACCGATTCTCGGTATCGGCGCCGGATTTGCTCTTATGTGTAATGAATTTAATGAGCAGAATGCGCTCGGATTTTTTAATTGCAAAGCGAAAGGAAACGACTCCGATTACGAGGTTTTTGATTTGGACAACAACCAAAAAATTGTTGAACAAAAACTTACCGTAAGCAATTATTGGGGGATTCCTTCTCTTTCCGACGAAGAATCAGTCAGACAGATAGTTAAAGAATTTGTTGAACTCTGATTTTCGCTAAAAGAAGGCTTTGTATAACCTAACATGGACAAGCCGGAACCAAAAAGGGAGATTGGCTGAGAAGAATAATCTCTGAATGGATTTTACTAATGAATGTTGGCGGGGTAAATCCCAACGAAAGGCATTTGGGACAAGTTCGGAGGTTTTTCATTTCGTCAGTACTTAATAGCGATATTATTGCAGCGACTTTAAGAATGGCAATATTAGTAAAATTAGATTTTAGCTTTTACTCCGCCGGGGCGGAGTACGTATCGCGTCAACATATCTGAGAGGTTGTTCATCACATTATATAAAAGAGAAGTAACTCCGTAGGAGTGTTACCTCTGTAATAAATAAAGCGCGCCATTATCTATTAGCTCCGTAGGAGCGGCACTTCAATGCTTACGAGATAATCATTGTATTTTATATATCGCTCCTACGGAGCTTTTGATTGGAGATTATTTGTTTATTACAAAGATTTTGCTCCTACGGAGCAAGTACAAAATCATATCGTCTATGTAATTATAAGAAAGTTTTGCATAATTCAACCCGGACAAGCCGGAAACAAAATTAGAAAAAGTCGGACAAAAGAATAATCTTTGAAACCCTTATTAACATGGAACTTTAGAGTATTTGGAAAAATATTTTGCCACAAATAACACGAGTTTTACTAATAAGGTACTAATTTTTATATGTCATTCTGAATGAAGCGAAGCGGAATGAAGAATCTCAAAACCAATAATTATTCCGAATTTAGAGATATTTCGGACGGCTTATATTTTCGCCGTAGTGAACTCAAAATGACAAATTTAGGTCGTGCAAAAGTCTCTACTATTCAACCTCTTCAAGTGTGATGGTCGGAGGAAGCCAAGTAATTACTTTTCCTTTATAGAAAATCACATCGCCGAAATGTTCCTTATTGTAGCTGTAACGCCATATAACGCTGATACCTTTTTTTATCAGCTTTGGTTTCCCTAATATGGAAAGCACTTGGTCTTTACTCATCCCAACTTTCAGAATATACCACTTTGCATATTTGCCGGTCCGGACTGTAGCTGCTGCCGTTGAGTCGTCAACCACGGTTGTTGCGATATTATCTTGAATTCTGTTCGGAACACCAACATCAATAACCTTGGAAGCGGACATATCTTCGTATGTACCGTTGCTTGTATTGCTCGGCGTTACTTTTATTATTTTAGCCGGAGGTGCTTGAAAAGGCATCGTCAGAATGATTGCAAATTCAATTACTGCAATCAGAAAAAATACCGAGGTTAAAATAACCCACCCTTTTTTAGACATATTTCCTCATCTTTTTTTTAAATTTACGACATTATATCGAAATAATAAAAAATAATTTTTCGTAGAATTACGGAAAATAAATCTTGGCGAAATGTTTTAGATGACGCCTTAGCGGTAAAATCTTTGTGCGAATTTTTTCTCTGTTAGTTGTAATACGTATATTTGCTAACGGATTTTAATAGAGAAGAAATTAATTAATAAAAAACGGAGCGGGTTATTTTAGTGA
>JALWEC010000106.1 GCA_027036655.1 Melioribacteraceae bacterium | reverse complement strand
CATAAAAATTAAATCAGGTTTTATTTTTAGAATTTTTTCATAATCTACCGTTATTAAATCTCCGATTTTTTCTTTCTTTTTGGCTTCGGGAGGAAATTTGCAATATGTGGTTACTCCTTTCAAATAACGCTTGCCGCCTACAAAATAAATTATCTCGGTTAAGTTGGGAGCCAATGAAATTACTTTTTGAGGAATTTCACTTAAGCTGAACGCATTATTCAAATCGTCTTTAATGATTAAAGAGCCTTCGCTTTTATGCTGCGGTTTGTTACATCCGATGAGAAGAAAAAGAAATAAAATCGTAATAAGTTTAAGTTTCATTGCGCAAGAAAAAATTTGTTATAAAAAAAGCCTCGTAACAATTATCATTACGAGGCTGCTTATTTTCGTACACCCTGGCGGGCTCGAACCGCCGACCTGCTGATTAAGAGTCAGATGCTCTACCAACTGAGCTAAGGGTGCACCGCAAAAATAAAGCTATTTTCGCACTTTTTAAAATCTTTTTTTCTTTTTTTACCGTCTGATTCCTAAATAAGTACCGTTTTTTTGCAGGGACTTTTGCAGGGAGTTTACATAATACTTTTTGAGAGAGTGCGGGAGTTAATTTTTATGTATCTTACTAAAAGTAAAAAGTCTTCGTATTACCAAATTATTTATGAAGTAAACGGAAAGAGAACTTCTAAATCTACCGGTAAAAAACTTAAATCCGAAGCGTTAAAATTTCTTTCCGAATTTGAGAAAAATCTTTCCTTAGAGCAAAAAGTTATTCCTGTAACATTAAAAGAATTTGAGAAAGAATATTTAAGTCATATCTCTTTAACAAAAACTAAGAGTTATATCCGAAGCGTAAAACTTTCTTTTAAGATGTTGAATGACTTCTTTAAAGGGGAAGATGTTTTACTTGCGAAAATAAAAACTAAGCAGATTGAGAAATTTATTTTGTTCACTTACTCAAGGGCTAAATATTCATCAGTGCTTTATTACCGGACTTTGAAAGCCGCATTTTCAAAGGCGGAATCTTGGGACTATGTTAGGGAGAATCCGTTTAAGCGTGTTGCGATTCCCAAAATAGAAAAAAACTTTCCGGTATTTATTGACGAGGTACAACTGAACCGGATATTAGACGAAGTAAAAGAGGATTATCTCCGGTTGCTTTATCTTACGGCGTTTTATACCGGAATGAGACTAAGCGAGCTAATAAATTTACGTTGGGAAGCGGTTCAACTTGATAAAAGGATTATTACGGTTAAGAATAGTAAGACGTTCACAACTAAGAGCAAAAAGGAAAGGATTATCCCGATACCGGATATATTGTTTGCAAAGCTGATTGAAGCCAAACCGAACGTGATTAACCTTAACGGCAATATTGAGGATTATATTTTTTATCGGGTAAAGGGAATAAGGCTAAACGCTGATTTTGTATCTAAGAAATTTAAGAAAGCCGTGTTGTCGGCGGAAATTGATAAATCGGTTCATTTCCATACGCTAAGGCATTCGTACGCTTCAAACTTGGCGCAAAGGGGCGTTTCGTTGTTGCTGATAAAGGAATTGTTGGGGCATAGCTCCCTATCTGTTACGGAGATTTATTCACATCTTAAAACAGACGATTTGGTTAACGCCGTCCAGATGTTGAATAATTATTAAAATATTTTTGAAGCAAGGAGAGAATAAAGATGAAGATTAAAACTAAAAGGGTTGTTTCGTACAGGACGCTTAAAACCGGATATGTTCCGTATATTAGGATTTCCGGTAAGTATTTAGAACAGTTCGGTTTTTCAATCGGGAACGGCTTTAACGTAACTTTCACAGACGACAAAATAGTTCTTCAATCGGTTTTTCAAAAAAAACAAGGGGTGAAAAGGGGGAAAAGGCGAAAAGGTGGAAGAAAAGGTGAAAATGTTGCAGATATGAGCTAAAATAAGGTTTTTTTGCGGTTCACCTTTTCTCTTTTTAAAGGGGAAAAGGTGGGGGAAAAGGTGAAAAGATAGGGGAAAAGGTTCATCTACAGCCGAAACGTATTATCGGGGCGCAAATGCGGTTTTCATCACGGTAGAGAGCTTTTTATTGCGTTAGGCAATGTTTGGGAGCTATACAAAGGAAACAAGGCGTTAGGCGGCGCGATATGCGATTTCGGGCGGTTCATCTACAGCGAAAACGTATTATCGGGGCGCAATTTAATAATATGAATGGTAAGCCGTTTTTGTTGATTTCGAGAAAGGTAAAAGCTATATTGTAAAACAAATATTCACATAACCGAAAATAATTAAATTTTGAAGCATTGCGGGAAACGTGCTATTTATAGCAAGCCAGAGGTGGCGTGAATCGTTTCCTTGCAATGCTTTTTTTATTTGGCGAAAATGAAAGCTAAAAATAATAATGATTGTTCTTTTGATGAAAAGGATTTAATTAATCCTTTTGATATTGAATTGTTTTGTCAGAAATACGAGGGACACAGATATTTAAGAATTTACAAGAAAATATTTGAGGCGGTCAACCTTAATTATTTTTTCGAGTTCAACAGTCATTATATCGAATTGAACAGAAATTTAATTCGTAAGTCTTTATCTGCGGGGAATAAGGAAAAATTTAATATTGAATATTCTTTACCCAATGCCGTTATTTATCCGCTTGATATTTTTTTATCCGGTTTAGAAAATGAGTTTGATAAAAAAATTAAAAAAGAAAAAAATTATCAATCTTTTTTAGAAAAGTGTAAAATAATTTTTAATGAAAAAGAATTTCATCAGATGTTTGCAAATAAGGAACATCTTCTATTGTTTATTGATATTAGTCAGTTGTTAAAAATTATCGGTGATTTATTTTTGGAAGCGACTATCCCAATTTCTTTATTTAACGAGTTGGAAGCTAAAGCCGGAAATCCTCATCAGCATTGGGACAAACGGATTTATTACAATGCGTTTATGTTTGTTGAAAGGGACGGTTTAACTCACGAAAAGGCAATTTTAAAGGCGTTGGATATAGCAAAAAATAATAAAAGTTATGATGATAAATATTCTTATTTAACTGATGAAAATATCTATGATATTAGAAAAGACTTTACAAAGAGGGTTAGCAAAATGAGAAAAGAAAAAGAAAAAATTGAAAAAGAACTATTTCCTTTTAAGGTCGCTTTAAAAGGTATTTACTAACATACGCTATAAAATTAGATTGTGCCGTGAGTTTGAAACTCATTCGGCACAATGACATAATTTTACTTTGCTTTTATAGCAAACGAATTAAAGCTCTGTAGTGCCGACAGAGCTTTCTTCGTTTTAAATAAGTGGTAAATGCTTTATGAAAAATAACCTTACAACAGAACAGCTACTAAAGCAACTGATTACGGCGTTAAGCAATCAAAATCAGATTGAGCATATTACTTTGTCTTCGTTTTGCAAAAAGATTAACGAATACTACCGACAAACGAGAGCGGAAAAAACAGCTAAGAGCGTTCAAACGGCTTGTAAGCATTTATTGCGGTACTTCCCTAACCACATTTTTTTAGATTCTATTTCTATTCGGCAAGCGCAAGAGTTTATCAATCACTTACAACGGAAAGCGCCGTTTGGCGTATATGTTTACTACCGTGTATTAAAAGCAGTTTTTAATATCGCTAAGGATTGGAATCATATAGAATCGAATCCATTCTTAAAGATTAAACTTCCCAGAAGGCAAAAGAACGAAGTAACAACAATCAATCGGCAACAGCTAAATCAAATACTTCAAGCGGTAAGCAATACAACCTTACGTAAAATTTATCTGTTTATGTTCTTAACCGGCTTACGTGTTGGTGAAGCGGTTGCGCTAACTTGGGATATTGTGAATTTAACAGACAGATTCATCACAGTCGGAAATGAGAACTTTGTAACCAAATCAAAGCGGGTTCGGCGCGTTCCTTTATCGAATGAAGCCGTACAGATACTAATGGAGTTGAAACCTAAAATAATCAAATTGGGTGCGGTCGTATTTTGCAAACCGAACGGTTATCCTTACAGCACCGATTATATTTCAAAGCAATTCAAAAAGGCGGTGCGGGAAGTTAATGTAAATAACAAAATTCACTTGCATACCTTGCGGGCGGGCTATGCAACACACTTGGCGGAATCCGGCGTAAGCCTACAGCAAATTCAAAAATTGCTTGGTCATCAGAGTTACAGCACGACTTTAAAATATGCAACGGTGAATTTAGACGTATTGCGGAAGGCAGTATTAGAAGCGTTTGACAATTAAAGGGTTAAAAAATGAGAATAAAGAAGATTGAATTTCCGGTAAGAAGAAACGGCTTTATTTATGAGCTGAACAAAAGAGAGCAGAACATTGCATTAGTAGAAGTCTATGACAGCATAAACGGCGGCGCGCTTGCCGGATACGAAGTTTGGAAAGTAAAGCAAACTAAGCCTTTCGTTTTTGAAGCGTATCAAAATGAATATGATTTGATTGAACGGCAACCGTCAACCAAGGATTGGGGACTGAATGGCTTTAGCTATGTGAACTTTATCGAAGCAAAGCAGAAGTTTGAAGAATTACTAAAGGCTTCCGTAAAATGAAACCAATGGCGTTTTTTTTCTGATACGTTTCCATAGAGAAGCGACTTTTATTAAAAATAGGTATGAAACATAGGCTTGAAGATAAAAACGCCTTAGAGATGAATTACAACAACAAATAAAGGAATAATCAAAAATGAAAAACGAGAAAGTAAATTTAGAGGATTTGGAAAATAATCCGCTTCCGAATCTACATCTTGATTTAGAGGGCTATTTTAAGGAAGAAAAGCGACTTGAAAAGCTGCGCAAAAGTATGTTCAAAGAGCTATTAGAAAAGCTGCAGATTCTTGTTAATCGAGATGAAATGACAGCAACGGCAAAAGGTGAAATAATCAACGAATTAGAACAAATACAAACAAAACTAAGAGGTTGAAAAATGAACAGAACAGCAAAGTCAAATCTACCGTTCAACATCTACAGAGATGAAAAGAACATAACTATCAATTTTAAGTTATCAAGTGAGCAAGAGGGATTTCACAAATACTTAATCCCTTTAGAGAAAATCCAATCGGGGTATGATTTAGACCAATGGTTAGCTCATCTTTATACTAAAAGTTGGGTTTCTGATGAATTAATAAGAAAGCTGATTTTTGTAGTAAATGATTACTTCAGAGAAATTAAAGATTGCATAATTGATGATTTAATCGAAGCGGAATTTGGAAAGCTATGATTGAACGCATAAAGCAAAGCGTTAACATCTTTGATTTAATAAGCCGTTTAGGTATTGAAGCAACCAAAAACGGCTTTATTAAATCAATATTCAAAGACGAAAAGACGGCTTCCCTAAAATTGTACCGTGAAACAAATTCCTTTTACTGTTTTGCTACCAATAACGGCGGTGATGTGGTTGATTTTTATAAAGCATATTGCAAAGTTGACGCATCTATAGCGGTAAAGGAACTATCTGAAATGTTCGGCATAACAAGCGCGCCAAATGGGGCTTCCGCTTCGCCTAAGGTAACAAAAACGCCGAGAGGCGAAAGCGGGGCGGTTTTGTGGGCAAATAAGCGCAAAGAAAAAATCGCTTCGTTGCTAAATTCTGAAAGGGCGATGTTCGACGAAAGGGCTGCAATTTATGAGTTTGACGGCGGTTTAAAGCGTGATGAGGCTGAAGATTTGGCGTATGAATATATTTTAGAGTACCGGCGGGAAATACAAAAAAAGATTTATGCGGAACTTTACAAATTTTCTAATCGTACCGGAATCAACGAAAAAGCATTTGAATATTTAACCGGCAATAAAAGAGGGCTTACACCGGAGACGATTAATAAATTTAAAATATTCACGATTTCCGAAGCAAAAAAGACGGTTGAATTTCTAAAAGATACATTCGATAAGGACGAGCTAACTATTTCCGGTCTCTTTAGCAATAAGTATTTTATTTTTTGGAATCACAGAATTGTTATTCCCTACATAGAAAAGGGGGAAATCGTTTACTTGCGCGGAAGATACTTTGACGAAAGGGGCAAATCAAAG
Source organism: Melioribacteraceae bacterium (assembly GCA_027036655.1). Classification (GTDB taxonomy): domain Bacteria; phylum Bacteroidota; class Ignavibacteria; order Ignavibacteriales; family Melioribacteraceae; genus WGAL01. The sequence continues at coordinate 9,751 of JALWEC010000106.1, read as the reverse complement.
CCGGAGCGTTGGGGGAAGTACATAAGTTTGAACAACTTCTCAAAAACACTAAGCCCAAAAAGGTTTTATAATATTGATTTATTAAATTCATTAAATCCGAACGCAAATTTATTTATATGTGAGGGTGAATTTGATGCAATGGTTGCAATGCAATACGGCAATAACGCCGTTGGAATTGCGGGCGTTTCCAACTTCCCTTTCAATCAAATAGAGCTTCTGAAGCCGTTCACTATTTATTTAGCCTTAGACAATGACGAAGCGGGCAAACGCGCGGCGGCGGAGCTAACAGAGGGCTTAAAGCGGGCGGGAATTTCCTTAAGCATACTGAAATTAAAAAAACATAAAGACATCACTGAACTACTAACGGAAGCAGAGAAATGAAAAAAGACTTGTTAAAAAATAAAAATGTTGAAGCTATTAGCATAACAAAAAAAGAAGAAGAACCTTACATCGACTTGAACAAGTTGCATAATTCGGAATTTAAAAAATTATTAGAGTATTACGACTTCATCAGCGGCGCGCCTACCGAATATATTACGCTTGGCGTTCTGACTTCTTTATCCGGCATAGTCGGAAAGAAAGCCATATTTAAAATAAATGACACGGTAAGGATTTATTTAAATATTTGGGGCGTGATAATCGGCAAGTCAACCGTGATGAAAAAATCAACGGCAATAAATTTAACTGTAAAACCTTTGCAGAAGATTGAAAAAAAGAATTATCTCCGGTACAAAGAAGAACTAAAAGAGTACGAAAAAGAAGAATTTAAATTAAGGCAATCGAAGAAAAAAGAAGAAGCCTTTGATTTAATAAAACCTAAGCGGGATTATGTATTGCTTCCGCAAGATAGCACTGTAGAGGGGCTAACTGATATATTTTCATACAGCAATAAAGGATTGATTTATCACCACGAGTTTGGGGGTTTTCTACAAAACCTAAGCCGAAGCTATAGCGGGGACGCCAAACAGTTCTTCACAATGATTTATGACGTGCCGGAGACTTACGAGATAAACAGAATCGTTAAAGGTTCAACATTTATTCACCGTCCGTTTGTTAGCATATTGGGAGCTTCTACAATCGATTGGATAAAAGAAAATAGTTCAAGCTCCGATTTGCGTACCGGCTTCTTTGCAAGATTCCTTTACGCTATCAAATCGAAGCCAACTAAAGAATATATTCCCCTATTGGATTTGAGATACAGAACTAACCGGACGGAAGATAATTACAATCCAGATGAGTTATACAACAGACTGAACGAGATAACCGAACGAATTGAACTTGAAATTACAAAGAAAGCTGCGGATAAATACAACTCGTATGATGTGGAAGCATACAACGAACTTAGGCAAATTGAGAATGAAGATGAACTAAGTTTTAAAGGTAGATTGATTGTTTATACTTTAAAAATCGCTTCTATCATTGCGGTCGCGGACGGTAGAAGCGTTGTTGAGCTTAAAGACATTGAGGACGCTATTTATTTATCGGGCTACTTCCGAAAAAATATTGAATTGCTATTGAACAGAGAGCTTGCTGAAGATGAGTTTAGCCGGACTGAAAAGAAAGTTTATAAGCTGATTCAAGCTAATGGTACGGTTAGCCGTTCGGATTTACTGAAGAAATCCAAACTAAAGGCTAAAGAACTTGATGAATATATATCAAACCTTACTCAAAAAGAGTTGGTTCAAGTAATAACAAGAAAAGCAGTTAATAACCGGACAAATATCATTGAATATAAATCTATTAAATAAAAAATACTCTCGGTATGATTTCTCATCTTTTCTCTATCTCTTCCCCTATAAAAAGGGAAATCGTACCAAATATATTTTTATTCCAAAAACCTTGTTTTTAGCCTTTATTCTTAATATATATAATATATATAATAATAATATATATAAAAAAACTATCTCTTCACCTTTTCCCCTATAGCGTCAGTTAAAAAAACGATAATTAAAAGTTTAGGTACTTACTAAAGGTTTGGGCTACGGGTAGCGCGGCATCGCGGCATTTGAATTATTATCAAGGCTTTATATAGCTGTTTCGGTTCGCAATAGTACGCATATAAGCGACTTTAATTAAAAAAAGGTATGTATTATAGGGTTAAAACAAAAAGGGCTTAAAAACGATTGAAAACAAATTAACTAAATTAAATCAGATTTTATTTTATTGGGGGGTTGCGGTTTATCTAAATTTTAAATAAATTGGAAACAAAAGAAAAAGGTTCGCCGGTAAAATAATTTTGAGTTTTGAGAAAGCTAATCGGGTTTTAAAGGTCTTCCGGCGAACACCTTTTTTTTACCGGTTAGCTTTTCTCATTTTAAAAAAGCGTTCTTTCTTTAAGTACTTTTGTATGGAGTACGGAAAAAAGGTTTGTTTTTGGCTTAAAAAATGGATATGCCTGTTTATTAAGAGTCAGATGCTCTACCAACTGAGCTAAGGGTGCACCGCAAAAATAAGGAATTAAAGGAAAGTTTCAAAAACAATATTTATCATTTTGGGATTTTCTTTCTCATAAAATGATTTTTGTGCGCTAATAGCTGTAAATAAAGGGGAAGGAGCGGTTTTGTTTTTATAACCGCCTTATTTTTAAGCGTAAATAAGGCGGTTAAAAGTTTTATTTGAATTTAACGGGAGATTAGATTATCTCCTCTATTTTTTCAATCGGACGAGCCAAAATAACCTTATCCCCTTTTTCGATAATAGGGCGTTCGATTAAATCGGGATGCTTCACCATTAAATCTATGATTTCAGCTTGCGTGTATTTCTTGTTTTTGAAATCAAATTCCTTATACTCTTTGGCGCGTTTGCGTAAAATTTGCTGCGCTTTCATATTCATGGCGCGAAGAAGATTTTTTAATTTGGTTTTTGTGAATGGCTTCTCGTAATAGTTGACTTTTACAAATTCAACCCCTTTTTCTTCCAGCGCTTTTATTACTTTTCTGCTTGTTGTGCATGTCGGTTTGTGATAGACAATCATTTTTTCCATTATGTTCTCCTTAAGACTAATTATTATTTTTTAAAAATAGGTAATTTATTTTTTGATTACAAAAAGTTGGAACTCAGCCGGAATTGCTTTTGTTCCAAAGGGAAAAAATCGCTAAGATATTGTTTATAATAGAGGGGATAAATCATAATTTTTTTGAAATCTCGGGGAGAAATGGTAAATTGATTTTATAAAAAACGCCGTCAATAAAATTTATTTTTATTAAAAAAAATATTAACTTAAAAAAGTTATTTTGTATTAATACTTCTGCTCCTATTTTTGTGAAATAAATATTCACTAAATAACTATAAATTAACTAATTTGGTAGGAGGTTAAATGGGTGTCCTTGAACTGTCGCGTTGGCAATTCGCGATTACTACAGTTTACCATTTCTTCTTTGTCCCTCTAACGCTTGGTCTGACAATCGCTATTGCACTTATGGAAACAAAGTATGTGCGTACCGGCGATGAAGATTATAAAAAAATGGCTAAGTTTTGGGGGCACTTGTTTTTAATTAACTTTGCTATTGGCGTCGCTACCGGTATTGTTCAGGAGTTTCAGTTTGGTATGAACTGGTCTGAATACTCAAGATTTATGGGCGATATTTTCGGCGCTCCATTGGCAATTGAAGCGCTCCTTGCATTCTACATGGAGTCCACATTTATCGGCGTTTGGGTGTTCGGCTGGAAAAGACTTTCTCCTAAGGCTCACGCCGCAACAGCTTGGTTGGTAGCCGCAGGCTCAAACCTTTCGGCTATTTGGATTTTATCTGCCAATTCCTTTATGCAGCAGCCTGTGGGTTACGAGCTTGCTAACGGGCGCGCGCAGATGGTTGATTTCTGGGCGATTATTGGCAACCCTCATCTTTGGTTACAGTTCCCTCATATTTTCACTGCCGGAATGGTACAGGCAGGTTTCTTTATGATGGGAGTTAGCGCTTGGCACTTTTTGCACAAAACAAAAAATATCACCCCTTTCAAAAAATCGATACGTTTCGGTTCAACTTACGCTCTGATAGGAATTGTATTGGTAATTTTGATTGGTCACTTTCAGGCGCAACATCTTCTTGAAACCCAGCCGATGAAATTAGCGGCGGGCGAAGCTTTATGGGAAACTGAAAATCCTGCCGGCGAATCGTTGTTCGCAATTATCGATCAGGATAATCACAAAAATACCGTTGATTTGAAAATCCCCGGATTCTTAAGCTTTTTGGCTTACGATTCTTTTTCCGGCGAGGTTAAAGGAATTAACGATTTGCAGAAAGAGTACGAGCAGAAATATGGAGCTGGCAAAAACTATATTCCGAACGTATGGCTTTCATATTGGTCATTCCGTATTATGGTGTTTGTTGGATTCTTAATGCTACTGTTAGCGTTTATTGCTTTTATCAAATCGCGGAAAGAGGAATTTAACTGTAAGCCGTTAGGATTAAAAACATTTATTTGGTCTATCGGGCTGCCGATTCTTTCGGTGGCGTTCGGTTGGATATTTACAGAAGCGGGCAGACAACCATGGCTTGTATTCGGATTATTCAGAACTGAAGACGGCGTTTCCAAAGCGGTAAGCGTCGGAGAAGCGTGGACCACATTAATTGGTTTTACTATTCTTTATGCAATTCTTATTGTTTTCACAATTCAGTTGTGGGTGAAATACGCTAAGCATGACATGGAATTAGAACCTGAAACATCAACAAGTGAAGCATAGGAGGAAAGAAGATGGATTTAAACATACTTTGGTTTATACTTATAACCGTTCTGTTCATCGGATATTTCTTCCTTGAAGGATTCGATTACGGAGTCGGGATGTTACTTCCCTTTATGGGGAAAGATGATGCCGAAAGGCGTGCAATTATCAATACGATTGGACCACACTGGGACGGTAATGAAGTTTGGCTGCTTACCGCGGGCGGAGCTTCCTTTGCCGCTTTCCCGAACTTCTACGCAACCTTGTTCAGCGGGTTTTATCTTCCGTTGTTTTTAATGCTTCTCGGACTTATCGTAAGAGCCGTTGCATTTGAATACAGAAGCAAGGAAGACAGCTTGAAGTGGCGTTACAATTGGGATTGGATGATTTTCTTAGGAAGCTTTATTCCCGCATTTTTATGGGGAGTCGCTGTTTCCAATTTGTTAATCGGAGTCCCGATTGATAGTACGATGACATATACCGGCGGATTTTTTAATCTGCTTAATCCGTATGCGCTGGTTGGCGGAATTACTTTCGTTGTGCTTTTCTTATTCCACGGTTCCCTTTTCTTATCGCTTAAATTAGGCGGGGAAATGAGGGATAAGGCGAAAGAATCGGCAAATAAATATTGGATACCTGCAGTAGTAATGGCGGTGATTTTTGTAGTTTATACTTATTTTGCCGTTCCTTCATTTTCCGCATCGGCGGTAGCGCTGATTTCCGCATTGATTGCGGCAGTGGCTTTAATTCTTGCGGGCATTTATGCTAAAGGCGGTAAAATGGGGCTTGGATTTATTATGTCGTCTTTAACCGTTGTGTTCGTTACAATTCTTGCGTTTGCAACATTGTACCCGAATTTGATGTTCTCTTCAACCAGCCCTGCTAACAACTTAACTATCTACAATGCTTCGGCATCGCCCTATACTTTGACGGTAATGTCATACGTAGCATTGATTTTGGTTCCGTTTGTATTGGTTTATCAGGCTTGGTCGTACATTATATTTAAGAAAAGAATTACAAAGGATTCCGAAATGACTTACTAATTAATCGGAATTTTTAAGATTTACAAAAATCCCGAATACTTAAAATGTGTTCGGGATTTTTTTTAATAAACTATCGCCGATAAATATCCAACCACTTCGGAAAAGTCGCGGGAAATTTCTCCCGAGTTTGTTCTGATTAAAACTTCAGCATTCTTCTTGCCTGCGAGGTTCAATCCTTTCATCATTGCAACCATTGGGCCTGCGCCGCACGCTTCGCTAAGTTTGCGGTTGATGTCTTTATATAATCCTTCAAAATCGTAATTATTAATTCGTTTTTCGATTCTTGCGTCCAACTTGTCGGCGTAACTGGCGGGATAGTAGTGGGATAAATCGCTGCTTGCAACAACGAGAGTTTTGTCATCATAAATCTCGGATATTTTTTGTGCAAGTTCGTTTATGTAACCTTCTTTTTGATCGCCCATAACAAGAGGCACTAAATTGAAGTTGTTCTTCAAAACTGTTTGCAGAAAAGGAAGATGAACCTCGAGAGCATGTTCATCTTTGTGCCCGTTTTCACTTTCAAAAAAATATTTGCTGTTGTAAACGAGTCTATTTCGTTTTTCGGAGTCAACTTTTATTATTCCCAACGGAGTTTCGTAAGCGTCGCCGTCGTAAATCGAAATCCCCGGAAAATACTCGCGATGGCTCGGAGAAATTACGATTACCGTGTCGTAAGTTTTGCCGTAAACCGTTTTATAAGCGTATGCGGCGGCTTGTCCCGAATAAACGTAGCCTGCGTGTGGAGCAATTATGCCGGCAACGTTTAGCGTCTCTTTCTCTTCGGGAATTTTAGCGTTTTTTAAAAAATAATTTATCTGGTATTTTAATTCGTCGGGATGCGCGGGATAAAACATTCCCGCTACCGCAGGTTTTCTTATTTTCATAGTAACCCCATCTCTTTTTCTGAAAAAACCGTTGCCGTAAAAGCGGATAGTTTAAGTTGTTTTCTTCGCCATAAGTCGGGGGGGAACCCTCCTTTTTGGCAAAGAGCTGAAAGGAATTCTTCTTTGTTCATATGGTGTTCAATCGGAACTTGAGGCAGCAGCAAAGCTCTTCTCCCGCTTTCCTCCAATATCAGACCGTGTTTCCCGACTTCAATCTCGTCGTAACCCTTAAGTGGAAAGGGTTCCGATAGGATTGAAACTTCAATTTCGATTTTCGATAGTTCCGGCTTCACTAATGCCGGGAACCGCGGATCTCCGAAAGCCGCTTGTTTTGCTGCTTCTACCACAGTGTCGTAAAGGGGCATAAAGCCGATAATGTACCCGATACATCCTCGGAGATTGTTGTTCTCGTTCAGCGTTACAAACGCTCCGGCTTGGGTTTTAAGGAGCGGATATTTTTCATAATCCGGTTTGGGAATCTCTACCGAATTATCAAACTCATGTTCGATTGCTTTTCTTGCCAATCTTAAAAGAAATATTTTAGTTTCTTTATTTAGCTCCATTTTATAATTCCTCAAAATAAATTATTAACGAAATACAAATTAAATAAATTAAAATAAAGAATTTTGCTTCCTACCGGTAAGCATTGTAATACAAAGAATCTCATACGCTACAAAGATAACAACGATGTTAATATTTAGTTCCTAAGAAAGACGAAGAGAAACAATCAGTGTAAGGCTGAACATTAATGAAAGCGCCGAAGCGCCTTTAACAAAGTAACCGGAGCTTTTTGTTAGAAAAATAAAACTGGCGGCAAGCGGAATGAGTTTTACCGCCAGTCCGCTATTTGCTCAGTTTATATACAAGCAATTCTTTCTTTTCCGATATCATGAGTAGCAAGTTTTTATAAATAAAAAATGAGTCGGGAGCGTAATTATTTGCTTCCTCATTAAGAACCTGCTCGAAGATTATCGTATCAGTCGGCTTGTATAACATCTTGAAAATGTTTTTCATTTTCTTATTAGGAAGACGGGAATGATAATTAAATAGTACTGTATCGCCAAGGTCAATAAATTCAACGTCGCGAACGATTTTATCAGCGGGATAATGGTTCAGAAGCACAGATGCCAGCGCCGGTTCTTCAAATAATTTCTGTGTAAAAAAGTATTTTGAGTAATCTTCGTCGTTGCGCGCTAATTCGCGTAGCTCGTTAATTTTATCCGCATCGGTTCCGAGGTCGTCGAGGAGTTCTCCCGTTTTAGCGTTGACGGAATAAAACCGTCTTCCTTCAAATGCGTTGCTGTATCCGAAAATTTTTCCCTGAAAATAGAAAAGGAAAGTATATTCATCCGATTCCCAAACAATTTTCTGTTCATTAATATCAAAAGCTATCAACTGTTTGTGCCCGGGCATATCCGGTTTTGCGTATTTGTGAAAGAAAATTTTTCCTTCTTTAACTGTTTCAATACCGACCCAAAATTTCTCGTCAAGCTGAAAATTCTCAAAAACTTTATCTCCGGTGTTTACGTTCATACAGTGAAAGAAAACTTCCTTGCTCTCCGTTTCTCTTGTCTCGACAACCAACTTGTCCGCTTCGGAAATAAGAAGTCTCCAAATATTTCTGCCATCCGTAAATTTGTAATTCTCCTCAATATTCATAGTCGTTCCCTCAAGTTATTGGTTTAAATTTAGCGGTGAAATGGCGCAGCATAGGCGCTTCGTAAATTATTTCAAATCCTTTAAGTTTATCCCTTTTTTTATAAACTTCAATTATCACTTCGGCAAGATAATCAATATGACTTTGAGTGTAAACTCTTCTCGGTATTGCAAGTCGCACTAATTCCATCGGCGGCGGAATAAATTCACCCGTTTCTTTATCGGTTTTACCGAACATTACCGAGCCGATTTCCACGCCTCTTACTCCTCCTTCAAGATAGAGTGCGGCTACGATTGATTGTCCCGGGAACTGATAAGGCGGAATTTCGGGAGCGAAGCGCTTGGCGTCCAAATAAATTGCATGTCCTCCGGGAGGCTCAAGAATCGGAACGCCCGCGTCGAGAAGTTTGTTCCCGAGATACTCCGTACTTTTAATGCGATATTGCAGATAAGATTCCTGCAGGACTTCATCCAAACCCTGAGCTATGGCTTCGAGGTCTCTGCCGGCAAGTCCGCCGTATGTGGGAAAGCCCTCGGTAACAATCAGAAGATTGCGCGCGTTCATTGCCAGCGTTTCATCGTTCATTGCCAGGAACCCGCCGATGTTTACCAGCGCGTCTTTCTTTGCGCTCATTGTCGCTCCGTCCGTATAGGAAAACATTTCCTGCGCAATTTCTTTTACCGATTTGTTTTCATATCCTTTTTCGCGAAGTTTTATGAAATAAGCGTTTTCGGCAAAACGGCACGCGTCAAGAAAAAGCGGAAGTCCGTATTTGTCGCATACCTCGCGCACTTCTTTAATATTTTGCAGTGAAACAGGCTGTCCGCCGCCGGAGTTGTTAGTTACGGTTAGCATAACAAGGGGGATATTTTCTGCGCCCTTTTCTTCAATAAATTTTTCTAACGCTTCAACGTCCATGTTCCCTTTGAAGTCGGCTCTTATTTCGGGATGTTTCCCGACTTCGGTCAGCAGGTCGTAGGCTTCCGCTCCGGTAAATTCGATGTTTGCGCGTGTTGTGTCGAAGTGCGAATTGTTGGGGAAATATTTCCCGGGTCCGCCCAGAATTGAAAAAAGAATTTTTTCGGCGGCGCGCCCCTGATGAGTGGGGATTATGAACTTCTTCCCCGTTATCTCTTTAACTTTTGATTCAAATCTGAAAAAACTTTTTGAGCCAGCGTATGATTCGTCGCCGTCCATAATTCCCGCCCATTGCTTTGCGCTCATTGCCGATGTTCCGCTGTCGGTCAGCAAATCGATTATGATATCTCTTGATCTAATCATAAACGGATTGTAGCCCGCTTCGATAAGTATATTTTCTCTTTCCTCACGCGTTGTGAAATTAATCGGTTCAACCGATTTAATTTTGAAAGGTTCGATTATTGTCTTCATTACAATTCCCAAATTAAATTAAAAACTATTACAAATATAGGAATAGAAAAATGAATTAGGAACAGTGAAATCAGTTCAACGCCTATCGTAAAATAATTCACTCCTACTATTATTT
>JALWEC010000105.1 GCA_027036655.1 Melioribacteraceae bacterium | reverse complement strand
ATTCCCTTCTTTCTTTTACGTCGGTTGCAATCCACGAGTTTTCCAAATCGCCACCATATTTCTCAATCAGATTAATCCATTTTTCCGTAATTAAATCTTCATTCTCCGATGTTGTCTCCTGCTCGAACCAAACAGCCGCCGCGTGCGAGGCAGTAATGTTAGGATAATCCTCGCGTAAAAAATCGAGAGCGTTGGAATCAAAAAACTCCAGACTCAGCGCGTCAATTTCGCTATCCGCGCCGGTTTTTCTGCTTTCGTAACTTTTGGCTCTCGCATCATCAATAAAATCAAGGGCTTTGGCTTCATCCGGAAAAAAGATTACGGCGGAGAGGAAGTTTTCGGGAAGAGAAAGCAGTTTTAATTCCGCTTCGGTTATTACGCCGAGAGTTCCTTCCGCGCCGATAAATAAGTCGATTGCGTCCATTCCCCGTTTAATAAAATAGCCGGCGGCGTGTTTTACTTTCGGCATTTCGATTTCGGGAAGATTCAACGTGATTTTTCGCGCGGAGTTTGTCGTAAGCTCAAGAGTAAAATTATCCGCAAAAACTTCTCCGCGATTAAGGGCGATTGTATCTCCGTCGGGAAGAACAACTTCTATGCGTTCGACAAAGTTTCTCGTCGAGCCGTACTTAAAGGACTTTGCGCCGGATGCGTTTGTCGCAATTGTTCCTCCGATAAAGCAATTTTGTTCCGTTGGATCGGGGGGATAGTAACATCCGAGCTTTCCGGTTTCAGACTTAAAATCGGCAAGGAGAACTCCGGGTTGTACAACGGCTTTCATTTTATCGGCGTCGATTGAGATAATTTTGTTCAGCTTATCAGTTGCCAGAACGCTTCCTTTTTCCGGTACGCGCCCGCCGGTTAACCCGGTGCCGTTTCCCGAAACGGTTATTTGCACCTTGTTTGCATTGGCGGATTTTACCGCTTCAATAATGTCGCTTTCGTTCTCCGGAAAAATCACCTCGGAACAGTTTCCCTGAAAGTTTGCCGCGTCGGAGAGATAAGAGATTATTTCATCTTTCTCTTTTTTTATTATCATTTTAAGCAGTCATGTTTTTTCATAATTTTCCGCCATTCTTCAAGGGGAACTTCTTCGGCTTCCTCAACGAGAAGAACGGGAATGTCATCGACAATCTTATAACGCAGACGGGTTTTTTCGTCCGTTGAAACAAGAGCGTCATTTTCCAAAACGAGATCGGCTTTTGTAAGGGGACAACAAATTATTTCCAATAAATCAGCGCTAATCATTTCTTTCCCAATTATAAATTATAAATTATAAATTCCAAATTAGTAAATTCCGAATAATAAATTTCAACTTATAAATTCGTCAATCAAAATTTTTTTATTCTTCCTCTCTTTGTTAGCTCAATATCTAAGCAAAATAAAACATTGGAAAACGCCGGATATGCTGGCAAGGTGAATAGCGATGGCATTGACAGAAACCGAGACAAGGTTAAGAAGAATACCGAATTATAAGAAGTTACATTTATTGAGAAAAGCAATAATAGCAGAATGAAAACTAAATCAATCTAAGTTTGCTTGATTTTGAGGACGGAGTTCTTGAAAAATATATTTTCAACTAAGTTTGACTTTTTGCCAATAAACCTTTTCAGCAATAA
>JALWEC010000104.1 GCA_027036655.1 Melioribacteraceae bacterium | reverse complement strand
TTGTCATTCTTGTTACGGAAGCGTAGTAACAGGCTATCGGGTCAAGTTTTTCGACGGGGGAATCGGTGCCGTTGGCAATTACGGTTCCCAAGTTAATTAAATCGCGCCAAACGTAAGCTCCTTCTCTTGCTCTTTTTTCACCGAGGCGTTCAACCACAAAGGGAGCGTCCGAAGTTGCGTGAATTCCCTGCATTGCGGCAATTACGCCGAGTTTGGCAAAACGGGGCTTATCCTTATTGGAAAGATGCTGCGCGTGTTCAATTCTCCACCGGAGAGACTTGCCGTCAACTTCGGGATGTTTTTTGAATGCTTGTTCATAAATATTAAGCGTTTCGCGATTTGCTCTATCCCCGATTGCGTGAGTGCAAAGCTGGTAACCGTTTTTAATCGCAAGCTCCGCTACTTTTCCGATGTCGGAAAGGGAAGTAACATTCAGTCCGCGCCAGCCGGGAGCGTCCGAATAATCATGCAGCATCCAAGCGCCGCGCGAACCGAGAGCGCCATCCATATATTGTTTAATCCCGCGAACAGTAAAATGATTATCCGCATAACCGATCATTCTATATTTTGCAAGATTTCTCTTCATTGCGGAAATATTATCCAGCACCATTACGTTTAATCTTATTTTCAGTTTTCCGCTGTCGGCTAAGTTCTTAAGAAAATCAATTGTTTTAAAATTTTCTCCGGCATCGTAAAAAGAAGTGATTCCGTACTGAAGAGCATTGTCTGTAACGGCTTTGACGGCTTTGTTCATCAGTCTTAATCTTTTTGTTTCCGGCAATTTTTCAAGGTAATTCCGGTAGGCGTTTTGAATCAAATCTTCGGCGTTTTCTTCAAAAACTCCGAGGATAACGCCGGAACTGTCTCTTACTATATTTCCCCCTTTCGGGGATTTTGTATCGGAAGTTACGCCGGCTGCGTCCATCGCTTTCTTGTTTGCGATTAAAGCGTGTCCGCTTGCGTGAATGAGCATTACGGGATTGTAGGGCGTGGCTTTGCTTAACTGGTCGTTGTAAGGATAACCCATAAAGTTAGGCATAGGCGGGTCTGTCCATTTTTCCTGGTGCCAGCCGCGACCGATAATCCACTCGCCCGGCAAAGCCTGTTCGGCTGCTACGGCAACTTTAGCGATAATTTCGTCCCAATTCGTGGCGTCGCTCAAGTCAAGATTTAAAAGCGCTTTTCCTGTGCCGAGAAAGTGAGCGTGACTTTCAAAAAATCCGGGTATTACTGTCGCGCCCTTCAAATCAAGGACTTCGGTTTTTTCGTCGATGTATTTTTCAATATCATTGTTGGTCCCGACAAATAAAATCTTGCCATCTTTTACGGCGACAGCTTCTGCGGACGGGAGTTTTTCGTCAACCGTGATTATGTTTCCGTTCTTTAACGCCAAATCGGCGGTCGAATTATTTGAGCCGCATCCGGCAATAAAAACAGCGGAGGCGATAAAGAAAAAGAAGTAATGAGTTATGCGTAACGAGTAACGGGCGGATACTTTTTGCAGAGATATTAATTTTTTCATCCGAGTCTCCGGTAAAATCTTAAAATATTAAATTCAATGTTTTTAATAAAACCTTCAAGGTTTTTAATATTCAACAAATATTGAAAATTAGTTTTTT
>JALWEC010000103.1 GCA_027036655.1 Melioribacteraceae bacterium | reverse complement strand
TTGAGCCGTTCGAGCCTAATCCGGGAATTGTTTTCGTGTCTTTTGTAAAGGGACGCGAAAGAACAATTTTATATTTAACCAATTTGGCTTCGTTATCAAAATCATTTTTCTTAGCGAGATAAGCAAAGTCGCTTGCTTTATTGTAGATGTTATCCTGCGTGGTGGGAGAAGGTTTCATCTCGTTAACAATTTTTTCAACTACGAAGTTCTTATTTAGTTTTCCGGTTACTAAAATTATATGGTAGCCGAATCTGGTTTTTATCGGCTTAAGAACTCTTCCGACTCTGCCGGAGAAAGCGGCTTTTTCAAAAGGTTTAACCATTTGTCCTTTCGAGAACCAGCCTAAATCTCCACCGCGCACAGCGCTTCCGGGATCTTGTGATTTTTCTCTCGCGAGTTTTGCAAAATCGGCGCCTTTCTTCAGCTCTTTATAGATCGCATACGCTTCTTTTTTAGCTTCGTTTTCTTTGCCGGGAACGGCTCTAATTAAAATATGCGAAGCGCGGATAACCGGTTCTTTAGCTTTAACTGTTTTAATAAAGTGATACACAACAGCGCCTTCCCTTGTAAGTATCGGACCGATAATGCTTCCTTTCTTAGCTTTCAAAATTGCAGGCTGAACCTCGGGAGCAATTTTTGTAATTGCTACGGTATCAAGCGAGTATGGTTTGTCGGAATAAATATTTACATAAGTTTTAAAGGATGTTGTATCCTCGTGCATCTTGTTTACCAGAGACGAAAGACTGTTTAAGATTTCCGTTGTATCATCCTTCGAAGGTTTTAATCGGAAAAACACATAAGCAATTTTTCTCTGGTCGGGATGATGAAATTTACTGATATTCTTGTTGTAATATTCTTTTTCCACTTCTGGGGTTAACTTTACCATAGAATCAGGCACGGAAGTGAAAGGAACGGCGACATAATCCGCAGCCATTGTGATGTTATTATCGGTAAAGTTCTGTTTAACTTCTCCTTCGCTGACATTTACGGCTGCATAGAGGTAATCTGTTAATTTCTGTTGTTTCATCTGACGGCGCACCATATCTTCGAGCTGAAGTACCGCATCTTTATTCTTCGGATCTCTGATTGCACGATCGTAAGCCTGCCGGTTAAATGTTCCCGTTGAATCTTTAAAATATTGCTGTACGAACTGGGGAGGATTCGGACCCAACAGCTGATCCGCAATTTCCTGATCGGTAACTGTTATTCCGAATTCTTTAATTTTTTTGTCGATTAACATCTCGTTAATCATTGCGTTCCAAACTTGGTCGCGGAAGTCAGCCATTTGGCTTTCATCTATTTTGCGTCCTTGTTTTTCCATATTCGTTCTTTCGAATTCAACGCGCTTTGCAAAATCCTGATACGAAATCTCTTTGCCATCTACAGAACCGACTACTCTGCTTTGGTTTCTAAAAATCTCGGTAATTTTTGCATCGGATAATACCATAAACAAAATAAACAATGCGCCTACCGTTACAATAAACCAGGGCGCAAGGTTACGCATCCGAGCCATCATTCCCATAATTACAATACTCCTATTATTAAATAAATCTCTATAAAAAATACGAATTTTAAATTTAGAGAAGGAAAAAGATAAAATCAATTATTTTAGCGTGATTTT
>JALWEC010000102.1 GCA_027036655.1 Melioribacteraceae bacterium | reverse complement strand
GGAGTGAGGTTCACATCAAGGTTTATAATCTGCTCGGCTGTGAAGTTGCCTCGCTGATGTCGAAAGAGATGGGGGAAGGTCATCATCAGATAAAGTGGAACGCCGGAGATATTCCGAGCGGCGTTTATATAATTTCATTCCGGTTTGAAGGGGTGAGTAATCATCAGCTGCACAGTTTTATTAAGAAAGCAATTTTGTTGAAATAAGTTTTATAAATCACTCCTAAACAAAAAACCCCTTTTCGTAAAGGGGTTTTTTTGTTTTACAGCCGACGAGAAACTGTAATTAAACGTTCTCAGTTATAAATAGAAAGCGATATAACCATGTTTTCAGTTCTCTTTTGCTTTACTTATTTGTAGAACGGCTACTAAAACTAACCAAACCGAAGAGCGAAAGGTCATTGCGTTAACGCTATGTTCGGAAATTACATTGTTAAAAACTGTTAACAACAATAGCAAAACGATTAGATGTGCGCCAAAAATAAAATACGAAAGAAAAATAGCCTTCTTGTTTCTTTTCCAAATAAGGATGCCGGCAAATAATGAAACAATTCCCATTATTACGTTATAACTTACAAGCGACATGAAATATTGATATCCCGGGTCAAAAAGACCGAGCAAAACTCTTGTGCCGACAAAGACCGCCATCAGTCCGATAACCGCCGCAACTACGGCTATTATTTTGTTTATTATATTCATATTTACCTCTATTGAATTAAATGATTTATAAAAAAGTATATTTCAAATAAACCCTCAACGACGCGTTTTTAGAATAAATATTGGGCAGGGTTCTGTATATTCCGTATCTTTCATAAAAAACCGCGTCCATGCCCACGCCGAGTATCTTGTTAAAATAATAATTGACGCCCAAGTTAAACAAACCGATAAACTCATCCCCGTCAACTCCGTTTAATACGTGTATCCAAAACTGTTTATATTTAAAAAATATAAGCCAAGAATCATTTACATATAAGTCGCTGAAAAATCTAAATCCCAAACCCGGGCCTAAATTATAATCGCGTTCTACTTCTACGGAATATTTTGAGTTAGAAGAGCCGATTAAAACTATCGCCGAGCCTAAAGAATTTTGGATTTTACAATTTGCTGAGAGTTTAATTAAATTGCTAATCTCTCCGGTTAAACTTGATGCCGAGAATTTATAAATGGAATTAAATAGCAGATCAAATTCTTTGTATAATCCCATAATGTTTCTGTTCGTGTTGAAAGCTTTAAAATTTTTATCCCACAAAACGCCACTTGCCGAAATACCGATTATATTGTTTCCTTCGGTGAATGAAACTTCACTGTGAACTCGAAAATATTCAAAAGGTTTATTATGCTTTATGCTTTTAAATTTATCGCCGTAGCGGAGTCCGAATTTTAACATGAGATAAAAATAATTATTCTGAAAATTTCTGTTGATAAAAACTGTGTTTGTCCCTATCGCTAAATTAACTTCCGTTTTTTTCTTTTTATGTTTTGTTCCCAACTTCCACGGCTTACCTTTAAGCGCGCGGTTAAAAGTATGCATGGGGTTAATAACCAGTGCAACAAGCTCGCGGATTACCCTTTCGCTCCCACGAGAGCTTTCATCTATTATCAAATTAGAAACTCTATAAGTTATTTCTCCGAGAGTAATTCCGCTGATTGTTGTATTTAACAAATCGTTATAAGACGGGCGCTCAATTTCCATAAAATATTCCCACATCAAGCTTCCGCCGAAAGCGTATGGAATAGATTCCCAAAAATTCAATCCGTTTGATCTTGCCGCGTTAAAATAGGACGCGCCGTGGTAAGGGTGATAGAATTGATTCATCATGAATCCGTCGCTATCCCAAGTAAAACCGTATTTTATATTGTCGCTCGCCGATTGAAGGCTGATATTCGCCCAACCTTCTTTTGTTAAATATTCGTTATAAGTAAGAACAAAAAAATTCAACCCGACAACTTCCGCCGCGGGAAGCCAATAACTTTTACTCATTTTCTTTTCATCCGCTCTAAAGGGAACATTTTCCGCGCTATTAAAATTATAGCTCCCTGATAATAAAGATGTTTGTCCTTGAATTATTCCCGAGGTGAAAATCAGAAAAAACGAAAGAAATCTTACTAAATATTTTACCATGAAGTTTATTCGGTTTTTGGTTGTTTTACTCATTCTCTTTTATTAACCAATCAATAACTAAAGACTTAATATTCATCATTTTTTTGCAAAAGGAATTTCGACGCATCAACGCGCGTTAGTTCTATGGAAAGAGAAAATATAAATATCGAAATCTCTATGTTAAGATGGTTCTTATCCTCAAGTATAAAGTCCGGTTCAACGGTTTTCCCTTTTTTTGCCGCATAAAACTCTCCATTGCCCCAAACGCCATCGCCTAAATACTTAAACCCCGTCATAACCTTCAAACCTTCAACCGTTCTCTCCCTTAAACTTTCATCGGGATTTTCTTTATCCTTTAACGGAGAGCCGTCTGCTTCTTTTTCTTTCATCCAAATGATTTTTCCGGAGTAGTTTTCGCCCTCCTTGAAAATTTGTATAATTCCTTCTTCGTCGGACATCATCCAGCTTCCGATTATTACGTCGGATTCACTTGGGGACGTTTGTGCTTCTGTTATTAAATTCAGACTAAAAACTACGACCACGAATATATATACGCCTAATTTACCAATCATTTTATCCTTTTTTCTTTGTTTATTAGAAATTTTGGCATAACCTCCTTTTGTCATTGCGTACTCGGACGTTTATTATCGGAGTGCGGCAATCCCCCATTATCAGTTTTTTGTTTCTATCTGTTTTAATAAGACAAAACGCTTTCTTTTTCCGTGTGTATTCTCACAGCTTTGCCGTCCTGTAAAAACTATGTTGACGACAATGTTTTTCCAATTGCGTAATCATAGTCGATTGAGGGTTTACAGTTAAAAACTTGATAATCCGTTTCGGTTACTTGCGCCTTAATTCTTCGCGACGATAATCATCGTCGCGAAGAATATTGATTTTAATACTTGTATTTTCTATTTCTTAAGTTGTTAGAAACTGTAAATGATTTTTCCGTAAATCATATCGTTTTTATCGTACTGTCCGAATTCTCCTTGATTGCCCGTAAAAATATTTGCTCCGAGCTGAAGATTAATCGAATCGGAATAATCATATAAAATTCTCGGGCGAATAAGCGCGTCGTCATAATTGAAATCGTAATACATAAAATATTCAAATGTTAACGTTTCGTTTATGCAAGAATAATGCGCGAGAAAAGTTGCCATATTGTTGTATTGTCCCTTGAACATGGGGGTTTCCAAAAGTTCGCCATCCTTGTAATCCATAACCGCCTTTTGAATAAACTGTCCGCTGAAGTTGATGTCCCACAAACTGAAATCAACGCCGACAAGATAATGGAGATAATCTTTCTGTACCAAACCGTTGTTTACCATAGGATTGGTTGTCTGAAAATATTTGCCAAAATAATACGCCGCTTCGCCGCGCAGAACAAAAGGTCCGAGTGTTGTGCTGAAACTTCCGCCTGCAAGCGAAAGTCTGTGATACTCCGGAGTTACCGTTATTTTTGAGGGAACGGGATGACCGTTAACGGGAGTGAACTCTACGTTTTTCCCGAGAGCCGGATCATCGTCCCATGTATAAGCGCCCATTATTTCAAAATCAACAAGACTAGTTAACGCCGAATATTTAAGGAAAAACTCACTGTTCTCGAGTGAAGATTTAACTTCTTTTTTAGAATTGTCAATAACTATCGGCGGATTGCCCGGAAGGGAAATGCCGAAATCAAATTTTGGCGCCCACATCGAGTTGGTAGAAGGGTAAATTGTAGGTGTAAACACCGGCACCCAAATAGCTTCAAGAGTATGGTTGTCGGTTACATAAAAATCGAGTTTCGCCGCAGTGATTCCAGTGCGAATTTCATCAAAGTCGGGAAGCAAAAATTCTTCGAGATTCTTCGGTGAAACAATATCCGTAATAAATACTCCGTCGGCTTTTCCCCAGATTACCTGCTGTTTACCGATTCGCAAATCGAAACTTGTAAAGTACATATCTATATACGCTTCTCTTAATTTAAGCGAAAGTGAATCCGAGTTATAGAAATAGAGCATCGGATTGATTTTTACCGCCCCGAACGAAGTGGTTTTATCAAAGTTCAGGTTAAACGTTGTCTGTGAAATAGCAAGATTATCGTTTCCGTTAAACGCTTTGTATCCGGCATAGTATCTTCCGTAGCCCGATAAACCTATTCCCTGAGCAAACAGCGAAGCGGTTCCTAATGCAATAACCGACAACATTAAAATTAGTTTTTTCATTTTTTAGTCCCTTTTTAATTTTTTCTTTAAAAATTATTTCAAAAACAAAATGCCGGATTTTTTTATCCGCGGCATTTCATAATCTTATTAGATATTTTTGTAAAACCCGAAATTGTCATTCTGATCCCGCTTTAGCGGGAGAAGAATCTCAAGGTTAGAATTGGCGCAGATACAAGTTTTGAGATTCTTCCGCCTCGGCGGATTCCGCTACGCTCCATTCAGAATGACAAATAAATTAGGTTCTGCAAAGCCTTCTATTAAGTTATGCAAGGCATTTTATTATTTTATTTTTTCTTAACTTCAATCTTAACTTTATGCGTAATTTATCGCGTTAAATTAGAATTCCTTTTTAGCGAACTCCGCGCTTCATCATTCTCTGAGTAAACATCGAAGCCGGAATTCCGGTGTTTATTTTAATATTGCTTAACTCTATAATTGTTTTATGATTGGTTTGAACGTTTTTCATTTCGACATCCGCAATAATCCAGAAGCCCTTTATTTTATCGGCTTTTTTCAAGGTTAATATTTTAAGAAGTTCGCCGTCTTCGTCGTAAAACTCCTTTTTTAATCCGTACCAGCGTCCCTTAACCACCCAGGTTACGGTTTTGGAATACATATAATCTTCATCTTTCGGAACGCTTTGAACGATATAGCAGTCCAGACCGTTAAGCTTTTCTTCTCCGATTACTTTATGCGTGTC
>JALWEC010000101.1 GCA_027036655.1 Melioribacteraceae bacterium | reverse complement strand
TTATAATTATTACGGCTATTTTAATAAAGTTGGATAGTAAGGGACCTGTTCTTTATAAGCAGGAACGGGTCGGGCTTAACGGAAAACTTTTCAACGTGCTTAAATTTCGCTCTATGGTTAACGATGCAGAAAAACAAACGGGCCCGATTTGGGCGGGAAAACACGACCCGCGCGTTACAAAGGTTGGAAGATTTATCAGAAAGGTTCGAATTGACGAACTGCCGCAAATGTACAACGTTCTGAAAGGGGAAATGAGTCTTGTAGGTCCCCGACCTGAAAGACCGAAATTTGTGGAGCAGTTCGCAAAAGAGATTCCTCTTTACAAAAGGCGCTTGCTCGTAAAGCCGGGATTAACCGGCTGGGCGCAGGTAAAACATAAATATGACGAAAGCATAGAGGATGTAAAAACCAAGTTGAAATACGATTTGTTTTATATCGAAAATCAAACTTTAAGGATGGACTTAAAGATTCTTTTCAGAACAATATTTGTTGTGTTATTAGGCAAGGGACATTTTGAGGAATGAAAAAAACTTTAGTTATAATACCGACTTATAACGAGATTTATAATATCGGCAATATTATCGACGCTATAACCGATTACTATCCCGATTTTGATATTCTGATTGTTGACGACAATTCTCCCGACGGAACTTGGAAGTATGTTGAAGATAGGGCTAAAACGGACGGGAGACTTCATCTTATCAAACGGGAAGGGAAAATGGGGCTCGGCACGGCTTATGTCGCCGGATTTCGATTCGCGATTGAAAACAACTACGAAATTGTTGTTCAGATGGACGCTGATTTTTCCCACGACCCGAAATCGATTAAGGATTTGGTTGAAAAAGCCGAGGAATTCGATCTTGTAATTGGCAGCCGTTATATCGAAGGCGTGAATGTTGTGAACTGGCCAATGTCAAGATTGCTGCTCAGTTATTTCGCAAATATTTACACAAAAATAGTTACCGGACTTCCGATTAACGACGCAACCGGGGGATTTAAATGTTTCAGAATCGAAGTGCTAAAGGCAATTGATTTAAGCTATATCCGATCAAACGGTTATGCTTTTCAGATTGAGATGAATTTCAAAACATGGAAAAAAGGTTTTTTGATTAAAGAAATCCCGATTGTTTTTACCGACCGTTTGGAAGGCTCGTCCAAGATGTCGAAGAAAATTGTTCATGAAGCAATCTTTATGGTTTGGAAACTCCGGATACGATCAATTTTAGGAACCCTTAAATAGCCTGTTATGGTTGACCTTTCGGTAATAATAGTAAGTTACAACGTAAAGGAGTTTTTACAAAATCTTCTCGGCTCGATTGAAAAAGCCTCCGGCAAACTTAGCATTGAGACAATAATAGTTGATAATGCCTCCGAGGATGGAACGGTCGAAAGTATCGCCGAACGGTTTCCTTTCGTTAAACTGATTGCCAACAAAAAGAATGTCGGTTTCGGCAAAGCCAATAATCAGGCGATGAAAATTGCGCAAGGGAAATTTTTTCTTCTTATTAATCCCGATACAATAGTTCGCGAGGACACGTTATCCGAAATGATTCGATTTATGGAGAAAACTCCCGACGCCGGAATGGCGGGCTGCAAAGTGCTGAATCCGGACGGAACGCTTCAGC
>JALWEC010000100.1 GCA_027036655.1 Melioribacteraceae bacterium | reverse complement strand
GAGAGATTGTTTATACGCCGCCTCAAGAAAAATCTGAAATTTTAGAACTCCTAAATAACTTTTTGGAATATTTTAATATTAACCGGACGGATTTGCATCCGTTAATAAATCTTGCCGTGTTACATTATCAATTTGAAAGTATTCATCCTTTTTATGATGGTAACGGTCGAACTGGAAGAATACTGAATATTTTATATCTGATTTTAAATAACTTTCTTGATATTCCGATTCTGTATTTAAGCTCGTATATCAATCAAAACAAAGCGGATTATTACAGATTGTTAAATAAAGTAAATAAAACCGGTGACTGGGAAGAATATATTCTTTATATCTTAAAAGGCATTGAAGAAACTTCATTGAAAACAATTGATAAAATAAACAATATTAAAGTTCTTCTCGAAATATCCGTTAACACGGCTAGAAAAAAAGCGTCTAAGATATATCGAAAAGAATTGATTGAACTGATTTTTGAACAGCCGTATTCAAAAATTGATTTTGTTGTTAAACGATTGAATGTTGAAAGAAAAGCGGCTTCGAGGTATTTAAAAAAACTTGAAGAGATAGGACTGCTTAAGTCTGAGAAAATCGGAAGAGAAGTTGTTTACATAAATGAAGAGTTAATCGATATACTAAAAAACTAAGGAATAATTTGTAGTTGCCGATGTTGCAAGATTTGGCGTTGTAGCAGTAAGTGAAATAATAGAGACCTTTGCAAAACCAAAATTTGTCATATTGAGTTCGCCAAGGCGGATTCACTCCGCTTCGTTCTGAATGACAAAAATGTTGTGAGGCTAACATTGTCATTCTGATCCCGCTTTAGCGGGAGAAGAATCTCAAAGTTAGAATCGGCACAGATGCGAGTTTGGAGATTCGTCATTGCGCCCTCAACCCAAAAACGGTCGGGGCAAGATTCGCTTCATTCAGAATTTACTCCGACTGCTTTTCATTGGAATGACAAATTATTAAGTTATACGAAGCTTTCTAATATATTTGCTAATAAAAGTTGCTCGCTTTAAATCTTGGAGGTCAACTTTCCGAATATTCCCGAATATTTTGTAAGTTCAACGTCAATCGAGCCGATTGGGATTTCCGCTTCCACTTTTACAGGCATCTTTACTTCATCATCCGTAAGCCAAATGTAGATTTTTCCTTCCGCCTTAAATAATCCGCCATCAGTAATAACCGGCTCAATTTTAATGCAGTTAAAAGTGCCCGCATCAACGTCCACTTCTTCTCTTCCGTGAAAGATAACCCTGAGAGGGTAAACTTTGTTATTGAAAAAATTTTCGAGATGAACCGTATAACCGGGACGCGCCTTTGAAAAATCCAAAGTTCTTACATAAAAGAAAGCCGATACAATATCTTGAGTGCTGTCGGTAATTGCGTATTCCTTGCCGTCGTGAATGGCAACATTGCGGGTGTGATTAAAAAAGGCGCCGTAATCCTTTCTGTAATTCCCTTCGCGGACATGCTGTACAAATCTGTATGGAAGAAGCGCGGCGGAATCAATGTAGGTTTCGTACCGATCGCGCACTTTAAAGAAAATATCAAAAAAAGGTTTTGATTTAACTTTTGAAACAACATGGTAAGCCGGTCTGAACATAATTTCCGTTTTTTCGGGGATT
>JALWEC010000099.1 GCA_027036655.1 Melioribacteraceae bacterium | reverse complement strand
ACGGATATATATCAAAATAGTTATTTGCTAAAAAAACAATTAAATTCTAATAACCCTAATAACCATAAACTAAGCCAATTGTATTATGGTAATTTCATAAATTCAAACTCTTTTATTTCTCAAAAAGGTTATCGAATCAAGCAATCTCAAAAAGAACTTTATCGAATATTAGCTATAAAATATAAAGAACGTAATAAATATGATTTAGGTACATTTGGCACATATTTAAGCATTTCCAAAAATGTAACAGCTGTAATTATAGCCATTATTTCAGTTATAAAATAATCATCAAAAATATACGTTTGGTACTGAACAAAATATTTTTTTCGTTCGTGAATATCCCTCGGCTTTCTGAAAAGTCAGAATACCTAATCCGGACAAGCCGGAAACAATATTAGAAAAAGTCGGACAAAAAAAATAATCTCTAGGACCCTTATTAACAAGGGACTTTAGAGTATTTGGGAAAATATTCTGCCACAAATAACACGAATTTTACCTATAAGCGCCTAATGGCGGTAATTAGAAATATATCCCCTAATAAAAATTTTGGGATAAAAACATGGCAATCATATTTTCTCTTTCGAGCTAAATTATCCGCTTCCAACCAAAAACCGGGCGGGGAAAACTTTGGATGATAGCAGTTATGGATAAGAAAAAAACTTTGATGATTATAAAATCGTCAAGATCTTAAAAAACTGCGTTAGATTAGTTTTTTAACCGTTGTTTTTATTTTTCACCGGCTGCGGAATGGGCTTAAGCACCAATGTGGTGGATTTTCCGAGACTGACAATTATTTCGCTTATTCTATCTTTTGCAAAATTGAGAAGATTTCCCTCCCCTTTCCAGACTTCAAATTTTCCGAAAGAATTATGAAACGGAGCGCCGTTCATTCCTTCGGTCTTTGTAAAATCGTTGGGGAAAAAGAGTTTATATTGTACCGTTTTCCCCGGATTGATAACTGTAATATCGGGAAAGTCGTCTCGTTTTCCTTTAAGCAAAACATATTTTACGCTGTCCACGGTCATAATTTCAAAAAGATCTTCGTTGTAATTTGTACGTATCGATTTTTGGCTTCTGTTGATAATTTTAAGCAGTAAATAATCCGGTTTTATTTCCGCATAAGCAAAAACCAAAGGATTCATTTCAAAAGTGCTGGCATACTGCGCGCCGTTTTCGTCGGAATAGGAGACAATCTTAAAACGATTTGCTACCGCCGGATTCATTTCAATTCCGAAAAAATCATTCATCGGTGTGGTCGAACAAGCCGTAAATCCGAGAAGTAACGAAAGTATCAATATGGATTTAATTCTATTTTTCATTTTCTTCCTTTTCTTTATTATTGCCAAATCATTCGTTATGTATTGATTAATAAGTCCACTAAAAAAATAATTAATTGATATCTTTACAAAACCTAAAATTGTAATAGAACGGCATAACTGAAAACCAAGTGAAAGTCAGCAAAAGGGTCAAATGCGCGGAAGTTAAAAGGTTTTCCGTTTTGGGAAATTAATCAAATTATTAATAATCCTAATAAAATCCGAGTAATCAACGTACCATTTGGTAATCCACAAATACACGAATAATTTCGAGACAATTTACCTTACACTCCGCCTCGGCGAATCATAAAATTTCTTAGCAAAAAAATATGAGCAACGATATTATATTGAGTTCGCAAGGGCGAAGATATAAACTGTCCGGCTTATCCATAAATTTGGTATTATTTCCGGTTTTGCGATTCTTCTTACTTAATTCTTAATTCAATTGCGCTTCCTACAAGTCCGGCGCCGAGAACGGCAATTTTTTTACCGCTACAGTTTCCACATTACGCCTAAGTTGAGTGAAAGGAAGCCGTAATCGTCAACGTCCCATGTTTGTCCGGTTTTCTTCTTGGTCGTAGCCATAGCGTAGTTAAATTTAATCTGAGAAATAAACTGTACTTTTTCATTTATCGGATATGTAAAAGCTGCGTCGGGAATAATCGTTACGTGAAAACGGTTTTGAGTGATATTTTTCGACGCGGAGGAGATGGATTTGGAAACATACATTGCTCCGAAAGCAAATCCGAAATTAAAGCTCGGTTTATTTCTATATCCGAAGAAGTAATGAGTTTGCAGAAGAAGCGGAATCGCAACGGCGGAGCGGTCGTTATTGCCCGTTACGAGAACGCCGTCAAAATTGTAGCTCTCCGTACTGCTTTCCGAAAAATAGTTTACGCCGGAAGCAAAACCGATAGAGATATCTCTGTCGATAAATTTTCTGTATTCCACCGAAAAACCAATCGGACTGACGTTTGAGATAAAACTGTTAAAATGCGCCAGCGTCATTGAAGTATTAACCGTTCCGATAACATATTTCTGCTGTGCGGATAAAGTTGCGAAGCTAAACAAAACCAATACCAAGAAGAGTTTTTTCATTTTGAATCCCATCATTTTATCTAAAATATTAATTGAAAATAACTAATTTAATAAGAAAAAAAGAAATAAATATGTGGAAAAATTTAATTCAGATTGCAGGCGTTAAAAATCTTGAAGAAGCGGAGACACTTATTTCAAAAGGGGTAAAGTTCATCGGGTTTCCACTGCGTCTTACGGTTAACGCCGAAGACACAACAGAGGAAGAGGCAAAAAGCATTATCGAAGCGATAAAATCAAGGTTGATTCCGGTTTTGATTACATATCTTTCCCGAGCAAATGAAATTGACGAGTTTTGTAAATATCTTGGCGTTTCGGTTGTGCAGCTTCACGGAGAAATTGAAGTTGCGGAATTAGAAAAGTTAAAAAGAGTAAATCCAGAATTACAAATCATCAAAAGTTTGGTGATTAGAGAAAATAATTTTTCTTTGCTCGCAGAAACGGCGCAGACACTTAATTCCCTTGCAGATGCTTTTATTACCGACACATTCGATCCGGAAACCGGAGCGGAGGGAGCGACGGGGAAAACGCACGATTGGAATTTGAGCAAAAAGCTTGTTGAACTAAGCGGCAAGCCGGTTATTCTTGCGGGGGGCTTAACTCCCGAGAATGTTTTTGACGCGATAATGCAAGTTCGTCCCGCGGGCGTCGATTCCCACACAGGCGTCGAAGATGTTTACGGCAATAAAGACGCTGAAAAAATAGAGCGGTTTGTTTCCGAAGCGAGGAGAGCGTTTAAGCGGATTGCGGAGCAAGCGAACTAATAAACCTTAAAATTAAACTATTCAAAACCGGTTTAACCGCTAATGCTAAATATTCAGGAGATTGCCACGCTCCCTTTCGGTCGCTTGCAATGACAGAGTATTATTTAAATTTTAGCGTCATTACGACCCCCGCAGAATGCGAGGGAAGTAATCTCACTAGAAAACTTACTATTGTTAAACATTCCGCAACTGCTTGTTTTCTATCAAGTTGTTCGATTAATGAACCGTTGAATAATAGGGTCTTGGGATGACATTATTTCGTCAAAAGTTCCTGTAAAATAAATTTTTCCTTCGTGAATCATCGAGATTTTTTCAGCTACATTTTTCACGCTGAACATATCGTGCGTTACTACTACGGAGGTTACATCGAGTCTGTTGTTCAAGTCTTTAATAAGCGCGTCTATGGAATCGGACATAATCGGGTCAAGTCCGGTAGTCGGTTCGTCGTAAAGAATATACTTCGGTTTTGTAATCAGCGCGCGCGCAAGTCCCACGCGTTTTTGCATTCCTCCGGAAAGTTCGGAGGGTTTAAGCTGTTCCGTATCCGGAAGTCCGACAAGCTCAAGCATTTCGGCGACTTTTTGTTTAATTTCTTTTTCAGTAAAGTTAAATCCGTTTTCAACAAGCGGAAGTTTAACGTTTTCTTCAACAGTCATTGAGTCGAACAGCGCGGCGTTTTGAAAAAGAAAACCGAATTTTCTTCTAATCTCATAAAGACGTTTTTCGGAGACTTCAAAGATGTTTTCATTCTCAATTAAAACTTCTCCGGCGTCCGGTTTTATCAATGCGATTATTATTTTAAGTAGGACGCTTTTGCCGCATCCGCTTTTGCCGATTATTACGTGTGATTCCCCCTCGCGGATGGTTAAATCGATTCCGTTTAAGACAACTTTATCATCAAAGCTTTTTTTTATGCCGGTAATATTTATCATTCTTTTCCCAACTTTTCGATTATCCGAAGCGCCGTTCAACCTCTTCCATAATCTTTATAGCGGCTTCAGGTATCGGCGTACCCGGACCAAAAATTGCATAAGCGCCTTTTTCAATAAGATAATCATAATCCTGACGCGGTATAACTCCGCCTACGATAACAATAATATCTTCGCGCCCGTATTTTTTAAGGGCTTCAACAAGTTGTGGGAGCAGAGTTTTATGTCCGCCTGCAAGCGAACTCATACCGATAACATGCACGTCGTTTTCCACAGCTTCGCGGGCGGTTTCTTCCGGCGTTTGGAAAAGAGGTCCGATGTCAACGTCAAATCCCATATCGGCGTAGGCGGTTGCCACAACTTTTGCTCCGCGGTCGTGTCCGTCCTGTCCCATCTTGGCAATTAAAATTCTCGGACGGCGTCCTTCTTTCCGCGCAAAATTGTCTGTTAATTCCCTTGCTTTGTCCAATCTGTTATCCTCGCTGTCGTGATACTCGCTGTTGTAAACTCCCGAAACAGTTTTCGTCATTGCTTTATATCTCCCGCTAACTTTTTCAATCGCGTCCGAAATTTCTCCCAAAGTCGCTCTGGCTTTTGCCGCTTCAACAGCCAATTCCAAAAGGTTTTGAGACGAATCCTTGACCGCGGATGAAATTTTATTGAGCAATTTTTCAACTTCCCGGCTATCCCGCTCGCTCTTAATTTTATTTAATCGCTTAATCTGGGATTCACGCACAACCGAATTATCCACTTCGAGAATTTCAATCGGGGTCTCTTCTTCGGCTCGGAAACGGTTCACGCCGACTATTATTTCTTCTCCCGAATCAATGCGCGCTTGTCTGCGGGCGGCGCTTTCTTCGATTCGTAATTTCGGAATTCCCTTTTCGATAGCTTTTGTCATTCCGCCTAATTCTTCAACTTCCAGAATGTGTTGCCATGCGCGTTGCATAAGTTCGTCGGTCAATTTCTCCACATAAAAAGAGCCGCCCCAAGGATCAATTACTTTTGTAATCATTGTTTCTTCCTGTAGATAAAGCTGTGTGTTTCTCGCAATCCGCGCTGAAAAATCGGTAGGAAGCGCAATTGCTTCGTCAAGCGAATTTGTGTGGAGGGATTGCGTATGTCCCATTGCCGCCGCCATTGCTTCAATGCAGGTGCGCGCCACATTGTTAAACGGGTCCTGTTCGGTTAAGCTCCAGCCGGATGTCTGCGAATGAGTTCTCAGCGACATTGATTTGGGATTTTTAGGATTGAAATCTTTTACAATTTTCGCCCAAAGCATTCTTGCCGCGCGCATCTTGGCAATCTCCATAAAAAAGTTCATTCCGATTGCCCAGAAAAAAGAGAGGCGTGGAGCGAAGGAATCAATCTCAAGTCCGGCGGATAAGCCCGTGCGAATGTACTCCAAACCGTCGGCGAGAGTGTAGGCAAGCTCCAAGTCCGCCGAAGCGCCCGCTTCCTGCATGTGATAGCCCGATATACTGATGCTGTTGAACTTCGGCATATATTTCGCCGTAAACTTAAATATGTCGGCGATAATTCGCATTGACGTTTCGGGCGGATAAATGTATGTGTTGCGTACCATGTACTCTTTCAGAATGTCGTTTTGTATTGTTCCGGAAAGCTTTTCGCGGGGGACTCCGCTTTCTTCGGCGGCGGCGATAAAGAAAGCGAGAACCGGCAGAACGGCTCCGTTCATTGTCATCGAAACTGACATTTTATCAAGGGGAATTCCATCGAAAAGAATCTTCATATCCTCAATGGAATCAATGGCTACGCCCGCTTTCCCAACGTCGCCTACTACGCGCGGATGATCGGAATCGTAACCGCGGTGCGTGGCTAAATCAAATGCAACGGAAAGCCCTTTTTGTCCCTGAGCCAAATTCCTTCGGTAAAATGCGTTGCTTTCTTCCGCAGTTGAAAAACCGGCGTACTGCCTGATTGTCCACGGACGAACAACGTACATGGTCGAATAAGGACCGCGTAAAAACGGAGGAAGCCCCGGATAATAATGAAGATGGCGCAAGCCGAACAAATCGTTAAAATCGTAAAGAGGTTTGATTTTGATTTTTTCCATTGTGGCAAATTTTATGCTTTCCGGAGGTTTTCCCGTTTCGGAGAAGAAAGATTGCGCCCATTTTTCTTTATCGGGTTTTTCGGCGGCAACTACGTCAATTTTTGTAAAATCGGGTTTAGACATTTTCTTTACTTAAAAATTTAGTTTCAAAAAGTTTTTTCAGAAAATCGTAAACATTCATTCCGGCAAAAATAAAATGCAGGTTTTTAAAATTTTGGAGTTCGGAAACAACCTCAGGTGGTCTGCCGGCGATAACGAAAGTCTTGGTTTTATTGCTTGCGATTAGGTTTTTCAGTTGTGAAATAGAGTCGAGGTAAATTTTATCCGTGGAAGCGAGCAGTATTATTTTACGCGAAGATTTTCTCACGGTTTCTTCGGCGTCTCTTAAATTTTCAAACGGAGTTAAGTTCATCTTAAAAGCTGCGGTTTCAAAAAGCGCGCGACTAAAATCGGCGCGCGGCTTGTAGTCTGAAATCTTACCGACGGCAATTCCTTCAACGCCGGGGAAGTTCCCATGTTCCATAGCATAGTTGTTAACCGATTTAAGAAGCTCTTCAAAAATTTCCGACGCTCTGCTAAAATCAAACGGCTCAATTTCATCCCAAGAATTTGTGAAAGCGGTGTCAGCCGTTTTTTCCGGTTGAACTTCTTCCGGAATTTCTCCGGAATTTTTCACGTAAACGTTTGTTCCGATTAAGGATAATTTTCTTTTCTTCAAGTCTGCGATTTTTCTTTCCCGAACTTCCGCGATTAATTTTTGGGGAATTCCTTTTTTTAAGGATTTAATCATCCCGCCGTTTTCCTCAATTGATTGAAACAATGTCCAAGCTTTGGAAACCAATTCGTCTGTCAAAGTCTCGACGTAGTAGGAGCCTGCGGCGGCGTCAATCACTTCTCTGACGCTTGTCTCTTCGCGAATTATTATTTGAACATTTGCCGCTATTCTGCGGGAGAATTCATCCGGTATTTCAAATCCTACATTAAAGGGAGCGACATGAATCAAATCCGCTCCGCCGATAACTCCCGCCATGGCTTCCGTTGTAACCCGAAGCATGTTGGAATAAGGTTCGGTAAAAGTTTGAGTAAACTGCGAGCTTCGCACTTCAACCAGAACTCTTTGAATTTTTTCTTTAACTCCGAAACCCGCAAGAACGGAATCCCACAAAATTCTAAATGCGCGAAGTTTGGTAATTTCCATAAAAAAGTTTGCGCCTATGCTAAACGAAAATTTTATCTTTTTGGCAATTGTCTCATTAGATAATTTGTTATTCAGAAAGTTAAAATATTCAACTCCGGTTGCTATCGCGAAAGCCAGCTCATGTACCGCGTTCGCGCCGGCGGCTCCGTATATCGAAGCGTCAACGCCGATTGTTCTTGCCGGAGGGAAACGCTCCGACATAACCTTTACATAATCAGCGAACTTTAATGAATCGTCATTCAATTCAGACTGCGGAAGTTTTCCCGCCGTAATAAATGTGGAAATCGGGTCGGCTGTGAAACTGCCTCTAAAATTTTCGGCTGATATTTTTTCTTCGTCGGAGAAGCGGTTTAAGTAATCGTAAAATTTAATATAATCCGACGAGAAAGCTAAGTGAGCGGGAGCGCGTGAGAAATCGATACCGTGAAACGCTGTTTTAAAATCATTGTAACTTTTTACTTGCAGCGAAAATTTATCCCTAAGCAACTTACCGTTCAATCCGTTAATCTTTACCGACACGGAATTTATTCTTTCCCGTAAATCATGAAGAGCGGTTTCGTTAAAAGCTTTCGGGCTTGTCAGGTAAATTCCTTGGGCTATTTCCCAATCCTTTAGCGAATATCCGGAAGCTTTAAAGCCTCGACGAAAGTTTATTTGAGACGGGTAAGGAATTTTTTCTATCAGCTTTTTTGTCCCTTCAAAATCGTATAGCGGCGAAAGCGTTATTCCTTCGTAGGTTTCTGTTTTTAATGAATCGAACGGTTTTCCTTTCAAATCCTTAATTACTTTTTCTTTCCAAACATCAAAACTTTCCTGTGGAAATTCCTTTTCAATATTAATATTTTTTCCCGTCATTAATTTTTCCGTATTAAATTCCGTTTTTAAGTCCATTAACAAAAGTAACAAAAGTAGAATTATTTTTTAATAATTATTTAATTGTCAAGAAAAGTTCCGATTTGTTTTGCCGCAGTCAATTGCATTTTAAAAATAATTGTAATATTATTGAATTCATTTACAAATTTACAAATTATTAAATGGAGTTTTACAGTGAGTTTTTTAAAAACACTTTCTATTATGGTTTTGGCGATTGTCTTTTCATTAAATGCGCAGTCGTTAAAAGTTTCCGGTGGCAAAAGTAATGTTGATTTGCTGTCTCAAGATGACAACGGTTATCAATTGAAATATTCAATCGGAAAGATTAAATATTTTAATGTAGAGACTAAAGCCGGCGAGTTTACCGAAGTAACAATACCGGGCAATTATCATTCACATAATATCGGCGAACCGAATCTTCCTACAATGAACAAGATTATTGAGATTCCGGTCGGCGCCGACGTTGAAGCCCGAATAATCAGTTACGATGAAAAAATAATTGATTTGAATCAAAGGGGAATTGTAAATCCCTTAATGCCGACGCAGCCCTCGCTTTCAAAGAGCGAAAACGCAGATGCGGTTCCTTTTGAATTTAACAGAGAGGTTTATTCCGAGGATAAGTTTTATTCCTTAAAAACAGCGGAGACAAAAATCCTCGGCATAATGCGCTACAGAAGATTGGCACTTGTTCAAATCGCGCCGGTTGAATATAATCCGGTCAAAAACCTGCTCCGTGTTAAATATAACATTGTAGTAAGCGTTAATTTTAAGAACGCAGATTTTGCGGCTACCGAAAATCTGAGAGAAAAATATTATTCTCCTTTTTTTGAGACCGATTTTGATAATATTTTTAAATTGGATACAAAAGATGACCCCCAATCTTTAATTAGGTTTCCGCAAAAATATGTAATTGTTGTTCCTAACAATTTTATTTCGACTATGCAGCCTTTTATCGACTGGAAAACTCAGCAGGGATTTAACGTAATTCTGAAAACGTTCGATGGCTCGATAGGGAACAGCGAACTTAAAACTTATTTGCATGATTTATATAATAATGCAACGGAAGATGATCCGGCGCCTACTTACGTTTTGTTTGTAGGAGATTCCGAACAAATTCATCCTTTTAGCGGAACAACCGGAAGCCATGTAACCGATTTGCCTTTTGTTGACGTAACCGGTGACTTTTTGCCTGATATGTATCCGGCAAGATTTTCGGCGCGCACCGTTGAAGAACTTCAACCGCAGGTGGATAAAACTTTATATTACGAAAAATATCAGATCGCAGATCCTTCCTATCTCAATAATATTACTTTAATTGCCGGATGGGATCCTTCACATGCTTCATCACACGGTTATCCTACTATTCGTTACGGACAAGTTTACTATTACAACGCCGCTAACGGTTTCAACACCAATATGTACGAAACAACCGGCAGCGGTCAATTTGAAACTGAGATCACCAACGATATTAACAACGGCGTTGCTTTTATTAATTATACGGCTCACGGAAGTCCTACGAGCTGGGCTGACCCTAATTTTACTGTTTCGGACGTTCATAATTTTACCAACGACGGCAAATACACATTGGCAATAGGAAACGCCTGTTTAACCGGCGCTTTTGACACCGGCGAATGTTTCGGCGAAGCGTGGCTACGAAAAGCCAATGCGGGAGCAATCGGATATATCGGCGGAACCAACTCGACTTATTGGGACGAAGACGTTTGGTGGTCAACCGGTTATTTTGATCATGTTGGCGACGGCGTTACTCCGACTTTTGAAGAAACCTCAATGGGCGCTTATGACGCCGCGAATATAACCGATGATTTAACCACGCAATCGGCGATGGTTTATGTCGGAAACTTTGCCGTTACTACCGCTAACTCCTCCAGAAGTCATTATTACTGGGAAATCTACCAGCTCTTCGGAGATCCTTCTCTTATGGTTTATTGGGGAACGCCCGATCAGATGACCGTGAATCATTTACCCGTTATCATTTTAGGCTCGTCTTCTTATGATGTTGATGTTCCGGGAGTTCCAATGGCGCTTCTCGGTTTAACAAAAGATGGCGCGCTTGTCGCTTCCGCGATGACCGACGAAAACGGACACGCAACATTTAATTTCAGCGAACCTATTTCCGAGGCGGGAGTTTACACGCTTACGATTACGGCTTTGAACAAAGTTCCCTACGTAGAAGAAATTCAGGCAATCGTACCGGCAAACGTTACTCTTACCCCGAACTCAGCGGCTATTCAAACGGCTACTCAGATTGCCGTAAACGTTACCGACACAGCCAACGCTCCGATTTCCGGCGTAAAGGTTTGGGCTTCGGCGCCCGGTTATTTTGTCGATACCGTTTTAACCGATAACAACGGTACGGCTAATCTAACAATTGAATCTCCGGTCGGTCCTTTTATTATGGTAATGGGAAAACGCGCGGCGGACAGTTATCTTCTTTTCTCCGATACGCTCGCTATTACGGGCGGAACTGATTTTACAAATCCGCAATTAACCGTTGAAACCACTTACGGTTTGGTCGATACATTCTCGGTCGGACTAACCGGAACAATTAAAGGAAGCGGAACCAAAGACGGAGTTGTAGTTTATACAGCCGGCGAAGATGGAGTTTTTAATTCAGATTTAGCCGATACAATGTCGGTAACGCCTGCGACAACCGATCCTGTAATTGCATTTTTAGTACAGCCCGGATATAATACATATCAACGAATTTTCCCTGTAATTAAAGCGACAGGAAGCGTTGAAGGATATATCAGAGACGCGCAAGGCAATGGAATTCCGGACGCTGTGGTTTCCTGCCAGCAGAATCACGAAGATATTTTTTCCGTAAACACTTCGTCTTCCGGACATTTTATCGCCCCGAAACCTGTTAATCTCGGAAATGCAACGTTCCTTGTAAGAGCTTTCGGATATGAATCCTCGTCGTTTGATTATTTTGTTAACTATCCATCCAATATGGTTGAAGATACGCTTCAGAGCGCGCCGTCAAGCTATATCCAGGGTACGGTAACAAACGAACAGGGCGAAAGTTTGGAAGCAACAGTAAAACTTTACAGATTCGACACAGGCGAACTTTATAAGACGCTTTATACTTCATCAAGCGAACCCGGGGTTTTCGGCGATACGATTGTTAACTTTGATTATGAAGTAAAAGTTAAATCGAGCGGGTACAAAATGCTCGATACCTTAATCACAGTTTCGGGAAATGCAACTTGGGACTTTTCTCTCGAACTTCCGAGCGGAATATTAATTCTGGCAGCCGATTCCAAAGGCTATTTTGCGGATAAGGAAAGAACTATTCCGATTAAAAACATAGACGGGATCAAATTAACTTCCGCGGAAATTGCCGATACTCTTAACTCTTGGAATATGAGCTGTACCGTTGAAACTCCAAGTTCAACCGATCCCGCAACCTGGCCAAATTATTCCGCAATTTTCTATCTGCAGGGAGCGTCTCAGTCTTCGATGGATGAAAATTTACAGACTAAAATTATCGATTGGGTAAATAACGATGGCAAGATGCTTATTGAAGGAGGCGAACTCGGATATGCAAACAGATCCGAACCGATAGCTTCGGCGGTTTTGCATGTAACCGGCTGGTCTTCCGACAACAGCGGCAATATTAAAAATAAAGATATCCGTTCGCTGCTCTGGCATTCGCCGAATCAGCTACCTCTTACAATCAATCACACCTATTCCGATTGGGGTGACGAAGACGCGATGGAACCGGCGGACAGTAACGATGTTGTTGCTGTATGGACGGATTATAACGACAAATCTTCCGTTATTGCTTATGGCGGGCAGGTAGTTTATCTGTCGTTTAATTACGCTAATATTTCGGACGGAACGGTAAAAGGGAAACTTCTTAAGAATATTTGTAAATATCTCGATTTGCTTACTCCTGTTTCCGTAAACGACGGTAATGGATTGAATCCGGTGCCAGATAAATTTATTTTGGCGCAGAACTATCCTAACCCCTTTAATCCGACAAGTACGATTAAATTTGCTCTGCCGGTTAATTCAAACGTTACTCTTGACGTTTACAACGTGCTCGGACAGAGAGTTTCACAGTTGGTTAACGGTAAGTTAACCGCGGGTTACCATTCTGTTAAATGGGATGCGGGAGTTTTCGCTTCCGGAGTTTACATCTACAAACTTACAGCTAAGGATAACAAAGGAAACCAAATTTTCAGTTCCACGAGAAAGATGGTTTTATTAAAGTAAATACTTTTACAGAAAAGTTAAACGAAAAAACCTCCGTTTTTTAACGGAGGTTTTTTTTTGAAAAAGTTTTTTATCCCAATGAACACGCTTGTTCTAATGTTCGGTATTAAAAGAAATACTTGTTTAAAATAACAAAAACCTTTGCAAAACATAGCGTTACAAGCAGCAATTAAGAATGAATCCGCCACGGTGGACTAAGAGGACCCATTGAATAACCTCAGATATTTTGGAAAAACCTTTTTTTGAGGTTATAAAAAATATTGTTTTACTTTATTTAGTTTTTTCTATCACATATTTATGCTGTTTTTCTTCATTTTTCGCTCTTTACTGCTATATGCGCTATGTGGGTCGGTATCTATTTGACTTGACGGATTTTCCTCAACTTTTCTCGCTTTTTATTACTTAACGGGCTATTACTTGATTCTATTATCATAGCGTCTATTATTATGCATTGATTAAATACGGACTACCGGAAGAATATATAGGCAGAACTTTATTCCGATTACGCGCTTTTCTCGGCATTGACAAAACAATTTTCTTTCCCTTTTTTGCAGACGGAACACTTGAAAGTTTTAGCGTTCTTCGATTTGCGGTTGATTTTTGTTCTTTATAGCCAAACAGATTCGCTTGATTATTGCCGTATATTTTATGCCGTTTTTCTATCTGATTTGATGTAAATCGGGTCGGCGTTTTCTTCGACAACCTGCTGAGTGATAAGGCACTTCTCCACTCCGTCAACCGAAGGAAGTTCGTACATAATATTCATAAGGGTAGTCTCTACAATCGAGCGCAAAGCGCGCGCGCCTGTTTTCCTTTCCAACGCTTTTTCTACAATAGATTCAAGGGCAAGCGGGTCAAACTCCAACTCAACGCCTTCCATTCTGAAGAGCTTCTGGAACTGCTTAATGATTGCGTTCTTGGGTTTTGTCAAAATTGTAATCATCGCTTCTTTGCTTAAGGAATGCAGAGGCGAAATTACGGGAATACGCCCGACCAATTCGGGAATTAATCCGAACTTAATTAAATCGTCAGGCTCGGTCATCGCGATTAAGTCGTCTTTTTCCAATTCGTTGGCGGTCTCGACTTCCGCTCCGAATCCCATTGAGTTCTTATTGATGCGCGAAGCAATGATTCTTTCGATTCCTTCAAACGCGCCGCCGACAATAAAGAGAATGTTTTTAGTGTTAACATTAATCAAACTTTGTTCGGGATGTTTTCTTCCTCCTTTCGGCGGAACTCCCGCAACGGTGCCTTCCAAAATTTTAAGAAGCGCCTGCTGAACGCCTTCTCCCGAAACGTCGCGCGTAATTGAAGTGCTTTCGCTTTTGCGGGCTATTTTGTCAAGCTCGTCGATGTAGATAATTCCCCGCTGGGCGCGCTCAAGATTGTAATCGGCGGCTTGCAGCAAACGCACAAGAACCGATTCCACATCGTCGCCGACATAACCGGCTTCGGTTAAAGTTGTAGCGTCGGCAATCGCGAAAGGAACGTCGAGTATTTTTGCCAAAGTTTGCGCAATCAATGTTTTCCCGACGCCGGTAGGACCGATAAGCATAATGTTGCTTTTCTCGATTTCAACATCGTCTAACTCAAAGTAACTTTCTTTTGCGCTAATTCTTTTATAGTGATTGTAAACAGCAACGGAGAGAGCTTTTTTCGCGCCTTCCTGTCCGATAATGTGTTCGTCCAACTGGGCTTTAATTTCTTCCGGCGTTAAAATTCCTTTGGCGGCTTTCGGTGAATTATAAGCCGCGATGTTGTTTTTTAAAATATCTACGCTTGTTTTAATACAAATATCGCAAATATAAACGTCGGGACCGGCAACCATACTTGTTACTTCGCTTGCGTCTCTTCCGCAGAAAGAGCATTTTATTCCGGTATCTTTACCTTTGCTATTGCCTTTTCCTTTACCGCTTTTTATTTCGTCCATTTATCTCTTCTTTTATTAAATTAATATTTTCTCTAATTACGGAAAGATATAAGGAATTGGGATATTTTTCAAGGAAATTATTATATACCTTCAGTGCTTCCTTAAGTTTTTCTTCTTTTTGCAGTAATCTGCCGAGTAAGAATGCCGGTTTATCCGGATAAATCTCCGGTTTTTCCTTCTTCGCCAATTCCTTTAGTATCGGTTCCGCGTCTTTATACCGTTTCAGGGCAATGTAAATTTCAGCCGTTTTCAGCGCGGCGAGATTATTTAATATCATCGCACGCTTATTTTCGGTAATTTCGTTAAAAACTTTAACCGCGCTGTCGGGGAGATTTTGTTCGATTAAAAACGCTCCCTTTGCAAACTCTGCTAAGTTTAGCGAATCGTTTTTGAATATCGAAATGAAGCTTTTAAGTTTAATGGCGTCGTTTGTGAAATCCCCTTTAAGATAATTTGCCGAAAGAGCCAGCCGCTTTAACGCTTCCGTAAACTTTGCGTTGTAGTACTTTATCTTACCGAGATAATAATTCGCTTCGTTTTTATTTTCCGGTTTAACCGAACGGTTACGGGCGACGGCGGAAAAATATTTTTCGGCTTTTTTTAAATCGCCTTCGCGCAAAGTTGTTTTACCAAGCAGAAGAAGCGCGTTTACCGAATATTCGGAGTTTTTTGCCGAATGCAATATTTCTTCTGAAATTGAAATAGCCTGCGGATATTTTTCGGGATATTCCGCGCAGACTTCCGCCGTCAACATTTTTGCGCTCAGCGCAAGCTTTCCGTTTTGCGGATTGCCCGATATTTGCTCGAGAAGATTTAAAGCTTCTTTCACTTCGGAGGAGATTTCTCTTTTCGGGAATAGAGGCAACTCTTCCTGAAACTCGTCGCTCTTTTTTCGATTCTTTTCAATAAGAGATTTCGCCAATCCGAACTTTGCTCTTTCGAGATAGGGAGAGTTTTCATTGTTTTCCAGCAAATACCGGTAAGCTTTTTCGGCGATGTTTAAATCGCCCGACTGCAATGAACGCGCGGCGAAATCCAAAACCGCGCGCCCGTTATTATCTTCGGCGGAATTGATTTCCTTTATCAGTTGGAACGCTTTTTCCTTTTCACCTGTTATTTTATAAATATTCACAAGGAGTTTCTGTATTGCATGATTTCCGTCATTTTCGCCGGCGCAATTTTCAAAAGTTTCCGTTATCTCTTTCGCCGCGTTTTGAGAGCTTAGTAGCTTGTCGATTGTTCTCTCGACAATCGGGAACATACTCGGTTTTTTCAAAAGAATTCCGCAATACTCTTTTGCTGCGGATTTGTAGTCCATCGTCATCGAATAAATATTTGCGATATCAAACGAAGCGCCCGCCGGATCGCGGGATATTTCTTTCGCTTTTTTCAGATAGGCGAGAGCTTTTTCAAACGCTCTGTTCTGAAGGGCGTAATTTGCGATTATTCTGTAATTAACTTCGTTGTTTTTTTTAAGATTTACCGCCTTATCCCACACGGCATAGGCGCTGTCCCGTTTATTCTGCATATAGTACGC
>JALWEC010000098.1 GCA_027036655.1 Melioribacteraceae bacterium | reverse complement strand
TTTCATCAAAGTATGGATACAAACCGTAAATATCATGATAATATTCAAGCATCCCGACGGTTTTATTTAATCTTGCCTCGCGGGTTGAATTTAGGTTTTCCGGATAGTTAAAATGGCGGACAATCATCGAATCCTGCCCCACAACATAGTAATTATCGTACTCGGCGTAGTTTGTCATGGCAAGTGAAATTAAGTACTGTGCGATAGGATGATGCTCTTTCCAGTGAAAAGTTTTCGTCCCGTCGCCGTTATCGATTTCACTAATCAAAACTCCGTTGGAAACCGTATAAAAATTATCCGCCGCTGTTACAATCACGTCGCATGAATCAACCTTATCGGCGGGAGAATCTTTGCCGGGGAACCAATCGCTTGCTCCGTAAGGTTCGCTAAGCGTCCAGATTATCGGATGACCGGAATGTGAAGAAAATTCAAAGCTGCCGAAACCGGAACTGCCCGGAACGCCATGATAATAGACGACAACTTCAAAAAGCTCCCCGATATTGTAAGCTCTGTCCAGAGTAAGGTTTATTTTATTCCCCGAATGCGTGAAAGTCAATCTGCCCGAAGGAGCTACAACGGAATCAACTGTAAGCGCGTTCTGTAAATCATAGAAAACTGATGTTAAATTGTCCTGCATGCTTTTTGCGTCAATAGTAACCGCTCCCGTTATCTGCTGTGGCGAATAGCTGATATTCAAATCAAGTTTGTAATATGTTACGTCAATATTCTGATCGCCGGGATAGTAGAGTTTTCCCATTGACTTCATTTGCTTAAAAGTTCTAACTTTTGCCGTTTGGCATTCATTTCCGGCAAACTGGGCAAATAAGCTGACGGAAGATAAAAGAATCAAAATAGTTAGAAAGCGTTTCATTGCAACTCCTTTTATAAATTTGATTTTGGTTGTGAACAAAGTTCGATTAATATTCCAAGCGTTGATTTCGGGTGAAGAAAAGCAATATCCAAATTTTCAGCGCCCTTGCGAGGTTCATCGTCAATCAGTTTCAGCCCCCGCTCTTCGGCAAAGTTCAATGCGGTTTTAACATCGTCAACATTAAAAGCAATGTGATGAATGCCTTCCCCTTTTTTCTCGATAAATTTTGCAACGGGACTGTCGCTTGATGTGGCTCCCAACAACTCCAATTTAGTCTCTCCGACTTTAAAAAAAGCCGTTTTAACCTTCTGCTCCCGAACTTCTTCAATCGAATAACATTTTAGCCCGAATGAAGATTCCAGAAGATTTATTGCGTTTTCAAGGTCTTTTACCGCAATTCCAATATGCTCAATATGTGAGATGTTCATAATCTTAAACTTTTTTATTAACAAATATAACTTAAATCTTGACAAATGCAGAGTAAAATTATATCTTTGAAATCTCAATTTTATTGTTCTTAATGATTAATGAGAAAATAAATTCCGCGTTAGCTCAATGGTAGAGCATTCGGCTGTTAACCGAAGGGTTGTAGGTTCAAGTCCTACACGCGGAGCTAATAAAAAACCTTGCTATTATGCGAGGTTTTTTTGTTTTAAATACTTTTCTAATTTTCGCGTTGTAGGTTCAATCCGCCACGGCGGACTACACGCGGAGCTAATAAAAAACCTTGCTGTTTCGCGAGGTTTTTTTTGTTTTAAAT
>JALWEC010000097.1 GCA_027036655.1 Melioribacteraceae bacterium | reverse complement strand
GATAAACCTCCGTAGAGCGAGTATGCGGCGGCGATAAAAGCCAGCGCCAATATTGCCGGAAAAATCATCGAGCCGTCCCCGACTCCGATTATTGTATCGATTGCTTTTCCTCCGAGGAATAAGACAGAAGTTAAATTCACGAAGATAAAAAGCGCAATCCAGAAAACCGCGAGAATTGTTTTTAATTCAACCCCGAAACGCTTTTCCACAAATTCGGGAATTGTATAAAGCCCTTTATCAATAAAGATAGGCAGGAAGAACTTTCCCACAATCAGCAGCGTTACTGCAGCCATCCACTCATAAGAAGCTATTGCAAGCCCGATTGCAAATCCCGAGCCGGACATACCGATAAATTGCTCGGCGGAAATGTTTGCCGCAATCAGCGATGAACCGATTGCCCACCACG
Organism: Melioribacteraceae bacterium; assembly: GCA_027036655.1. GTDB lineage: Bacteria > Bacteroidota > Ignavibacteria > Ignavibacteriales > Melioribacteraceae > WGAL01. The sequence goes on along the minus strand of JALWEC010000097.1, from coordinate 1,227 downwards.
GAAGAGACTTACTTGCGAGGAAGTAATCCTTAGTGTTTTTTTCTTCTCCCTTCTTCTTCCTTGAAACATAAAGTCCGAGAAGAATAATAGAAAATATGTAAAGAATGAAGACAACATAATCAACTGAATCAAAATTCATAAATCACTCTCATTTATTTAACATTAAATTTAGTTTTTAAATTACCAACTCTCAAAATAAAGTAACCCGGCTCAACAACTCTTCCGTTATCTCGTCCGATAAAAGATAAATTACTAACCGGCAATATAAAGTTTACGGTTTTTACTTTCTTCCCTTGAAAGAATATTTTCTTGAATTACTTTTTGGGATGAGATATTAAAACGAATAAGCAAACATGTTACGTGTAAAAAATATTTCTAATATTAAAATATTAAAGATTTTTTCAAGCTTCAAGGAACAATTCGCCAGGGCGGATTGAAGGAAATAGATTCGAAGAAAATAGATTTTTCAAAACCTTGAAGGCGCTTCTCCCTTCAAGGTTGGGCGTTAACGAACAACAGATTATTGCCTTACTTTTCATCTTAGTTTTGTATTTTTTGAGAAATAATTTTGGAATTTGATGAAAAGAGAAACCGCATCAGGAAAACTTTTTGTTGTCGCAACTCCGATTGGGAACTTTGAAGATATTACTTACAGAGCAGTTAGAACTCTCCAAGAGGTTGATTTTATTGTCTGCGAGGATACTCGAGTAAGCGGAAACCTTTTGGCGCATTACAATATTAAGAACAAATTAATTTCTTTTAACGCAAAATCGGAAGGGAAAAAGATTGAAAGCGTAATTAAGGAATTACTATCCGGAAAATCGTGCGCGCTGATTTCCGACGCGGGCACGCCCACAATATCCGATCCGGGAGTTCGCCTGATAAACCGCGCGCTGAAAGAATCGATAACCGTTCACGGAATCCCCGGAGCCAACGCCGCAATACTCGCTCTTTCAATCAGCGGAATCCCCACCGACAGTTTTTTGTTCGAGGGATTTCTTCCGCAAAAAAAAGGAAGACAAAAAAAACTAAAAGAACTCGCGGAAGAAAATCGAACAATTGTTCTTTACGAATCCCCTTACAGAATCGAAAAACTTTTGAACGAAATGTCGGATTACTTTCCCGAGAGGTTCGTTGCAATTTCAAGGGAATTAACAAAAAAGTTTGAGGAAGTTATTCGAGGTTACCCCGGGGAATTGGTTGACAAAATCGAAGAGTTAAAAATAG
>JALWEC010000096.1 GCA_027036655.1 Melioribacteraceae bacterium | reverse complement strand
CAAATATGGAATGGGAAGACGAGCCTCCCGTACAGCAGAGAGACGAAGCGTTTTTAATTAGAACCAGATTTGATTTTGATATGGCGGTAAGTCTTTATCAGCAGTATAAAATGTTTGCCGAAGAATAGTTTATACGGAAGTCATAGCCCACAGTATTCCGGTAATAACTCCGAAAGCGATAACAAAAAAGACTATATTCCAGATTAGTTTTTCCCTCTTTTCCTTTTTAAGAATTTCATCATGCGAAACGTCGTATTCGTATTTTTCACGCTCGTAATCGCCATCTTTAACCGACCATTTATTTTGCAATTTAATATGCTCCAAAGTGTCGATGTTATTATTTTTTGTTTTTCTTAAATCATGCATGATATTTGTTCTTTTTTTATTCATGAAAAACAACTTCCTGGGTCCTCAAAAACCTGGGAAATTGACTCTTTAATCCATCCTTGAAGGCTATTGCCGTACCGACAATCATTCCTTCGTATTTTATTACCTTTTGCCCAAGAGGTTCATGAACATTCCTTATTGTGCCGCCTCGCAAATAAATTTTTATTTCATTAGTGTCGATTTCAACAATGTTGTCGTAAATCTCTCCGCCTAAAATTTGCGCTCCAAGCGTGTTTATATGAGCTTCATCTTTCTTGTCAATGTTTCCTAATCGCGTCCCGATTCTTAAAAAAGCGTCTTCGTTCTTTGTCGTCCAATCCGACGAAACGAAATAAATGTCGTTTTGTTTTATCCAGTATTTATAATTTTTAAAAATCTCAACATCAATATTAAATCTTCCCGACAAATTTAACAAATATTTTCTGACTTTTTTGTTGTCCGCCGTCACAAAGTTAAAGTTTTTCTTTTTGAAAGGCGTTTTACCCATTTTTTCCGTTTCGTCAATTTTTCTCAACTTACAGATAAAAAATCCTTCCGACCCGCTTTCCCACGGGACGATTCTGTGAGTTTTCCGCAGTTCGGGATTGAGTGGTTCTTCCCCGTAGTTTGTAAATCCCGGTTGCGATTTCACAGGCAGTTCAATTTCAACCAGCTCGACGGGATACTTTTTCAGAATTGTATTCACGACAAGTTCGTTCTCTTCGAGAGTAAGCGTACAAGTCGAGTAAACTATCTCTCCGCCGACTTTCGTCATCTTGATTGCGCTGATCAGCAGGCGCAGCTGCAACTCGGCTAATTTTTCCGCCTGCGATAACTTCCACCAGCCGGTAACTTCGTTCTTTTTCTGGATTATTCCCAATGCGCTGCAAGGCGCGTCAACCAATACTTTATCAAAATAAGCGTCAAAAACTTTGCTCAGCTTTTCGCCTCTGTGCCTGATTACCCCGAGGTTGACAAGATTCATTCTGTCAAGATTGTAAACCAATGTTTTCAGCCTGTCAAGGTTAGATTCGTTAGCGTAAAGCGTTCCTTTGTTATTCATCAAATCGGAAAGTTCTGTTGTTTTTGAACCGGGAGCGGCGCAGAGATCAAGAGTTACATCGTTTTCTGCGGGATTCAAAACCAAGGGGGGAATCATTGAAGAAAGACTTTGGATATAGTATTTACCGAGGACATACTCAACGGTTTTCCCTACTTTTTCTCGTCCTTCCAAAACTTTGTATGCAAAAGGAAAATGCGGAACTTGCTCGAGTTTTATTCCGTACTTTGCAAGGCGTTCAATCAGCCCGGATGAGTTTTCCCGTAACGGGAAACGGACGTACATTGAAGTTTCCGAATTTATATATTCTTCATAATTCCGGAGGTAAGCTTCTCCGAATCTTGATGCCAGATAAGTCGTTATGTTGTCGCTGAGTTGTACCAATAAATTATCCTAAAATCTTCATTTTATAAAAATCGGGGACTGAATTTTGTTTATATCGAAAAAAAGAGGTGAAAAGTTTTTCTAACCGCTTGAGTTTTTATCGGTCGTTGTTTTTTTTAAAGATCTCCAAATCAACCAAACTCCGGCGAGAATAAAAGGAATGCTGAGAATCTGCCCCATGTCCAGAATCATTCCCCGCTCAAACGCAGATTGATCCTCTTTAAGAAATTCGATAAAAAATCTGAATGTGAACGCAAGCGTCATGAAAAGTCCGAAAATAAAACCATCTTTATATTTACCGAAATGTTTTTTGTAAACATAAAGCGTTATAAGAAAAACCGTGAAATAACCGAGCGCCTCAAAAATCTGAGTCGGGTAGCGGGGTATGTTATCAACGCGCGTGAATATAAATCCCCAATCGGAGTGAGTGGGCATTCCGATTATCTCAGAGTTGAAAAGATTACCGATTCTAATTAACGCTCCGGCTAAAGCGGTCGGGATTACGAGTCTGTCCATCAGCCAGAGAAACGGCTGATCCGGTTTCTTTTTGGAATAAAGCCACGCCGCTATTAAAACGCCTATTGCGCCGCCGTGACTTGCCAATCCGCCGTGCCAAACCATCAATATTTCAAGCGGATGCGACAAATAAAAGCCCGGATCGTAAAACAAGCAATGTCCCAAGCGCGCACCTATTACCGTTCCGAGTATTAAATACCAGAGCAGGTCGTTCAAATCATCTTTGTTTTTATTCTCTTTTTTATAGAACCAAACAAAAATTTCGTAACCGATAATGAACCCGAGCGCAAATAAAAGTCCGTACCAGCGAATGGTAAACGGACCAAGCTTAAAAAGTTCTGGGCTGACGTTCCAAGTAATCATATTTGTTTTTTAAGAATTTTCATTTAATTAAGTAATATAACATATATAAGGTTAATTTTCTTGAAGAGACCTTTGTAAAACCTAAAATTGTCATATTGAGTCCACCACGTTTACCCCGACCGCTTTACGTCGGGGGCGGAAGTGTAAGCCGTCCGAAATATCTCAAAATTCGGTATAATTTCCGGTTCTGAGATTCTTCTCCCGCCAAGGCGGGATCAGAATGACAGATTATGGGGTTATGCAAAGCCTTCTTGAAGTATAACGCTAAAAGAAAAAACGTAGATAGCGAGATCCAACAAAGCAAATAAAAATTCTGCCATAATCTCAATTCTTTTTTATTAGGAATATCTTGATTAACTTTAATCTTTTAATTTAAAATGAAAGTGAGAAAATTAATGTTGGTAGATTCGCACGCACATCTCTTTTTGCCGAATTTTGAAAATGATTTGGATGAAGTTCTAAGCAGAGCAAAGGCAAACGGAGTTAAATATATAATTGTTCCGGGAACGGACATCGAAACATCAAAGCAGGCAATCGCACTTGCCGAAAAATATGACCAAATTTATGCCGCCGTCGGCGTTCATCCGCACGACTCTAAGGATTGGGATAACTCTTGGCTGACGGAAATCGAGCGACTTGCAAATCATCCGAAAGTTGTGGCAATCGGGGAAATAGGATTGGATTATTTTTACGATTTTTCTCCGAAAGAAAAGCAGCATGAAGCTTTTAAAGCGCAGCTCGACTTAGCGGTTTCGCTTAATCTGCCTGTTGTAATTCATAATCGGGAATCGAATGAAGACGTTATGAATTACGCCCGCGAGTATGCGCCGAAAGGTTTAAGAGCGCAGTTCCACTGTTTTGCCGGATCGGCTGATGACGCGCATGAACTGGTGGAATTGGGCTACAAAATTTCCTTTACCGGGAATATCACGTTTAAGAAATCAAACGAGTTAAGAGATATAGTTAAATCGCTTTCCGTTGAAAACCTCCTCGTCGAAACGGATTCCCCGTTTCTTACGCCGGTTCCGTACAGAGGAAAACGAAACGAACCATCCTATGTTAAACTGGTTGCTCAGGAAATTGCGGATATTCATCGCTTGAGGTTAAACGACATCGAACGAACCACGACTTATAATGTCTTCAAGCTTTTCGGCGTCGGAGAAGAGCCTAAGCTCGCTTATACATATCAAATAGGAAAGTCGCTTTACATAAATATTACTAATCGCTGCGATGCGGATTGTGTCTTCTGCGCGAGAAACGGCGAAGCCGTTATTTCGGGTTATAAGCTCAAGATGCAGAAATCGGAGGAACCTCCCGCAGGCGTCTATATTCACGAAATTGGCGATCCGACAAAATATAAAGAAATTGTTTTTTGCGGATACGGCGAGCCGACAATTCGTTGGGATGTGGTTAAGGAAGTTGCAAAATACGTTAAGGAAAAAGGGGGCAAAACGAGATTGGACACAAACGGTCACGGGAATTATATCAATAAGAGGGATATTACTCCCGAGATGAAAGGATTGATTGACGCCGTTTCGATTAGCCTTAATTCAATTGATCCTCGGCAATACGCCGCTTTGATGCGCGTTGATCCCAAGCTGCACGCCGAGATGATTGATTTTGCAAAAAAAGCAAAGCAGTTTGCCTTTGTTCAAATGACGGTTGTGGGTTTAAGCGAAGTTGACGCTGAAAAAGCAAAAGAGTTTGTTAAGAATGAGATTGGAGTTCATTTTAAGGTGAGAGGTTATTTCCCGAATAAAAACAAATAGAAAAAAAGGATGTTTGGACTAATGGATTTTTGGAATTTCTTTTCCTTTATAATCACAATAAATCTGCGTCCAATTGCATCTAAAAATTATGAGGGAAAATTTGATTGAGCATAGTCTTTATAAAATCGATTTTTAGTCAAGAACAAAACGGAGAGGAAATATGAGGAGTGTGATTTTTGTAATGTTGGCAGCGTTAATTTTCATTGGCGGATGCTCCAAGTCAGAAAAAATTGTCGATAAAACAACTGTTGATTCCGCTTACGTTAGAACGGATAAATACTTGTCCGATTATGTCGGAAAAGATTTTATCAAGAAATATCTTGCAAAACTTCCCGCAAAATTTACTTTGGATTCTTCCGGATTCAAAGTTCCTTATATTGAAAAGATAGAGGTTCTCGGTTATTCCGACACTATTGTTTTTGCACTGGATAAAAATTTAAGGATTACGAACGCTAATAAAATCAAGGGCTTACCCGATTGCGTGGCAAGTCCGGAAGCGTGCGAGTTTAAAGTTGATTCCGCCCGCGTTGTAAAAATACTAAAAGATAAAAATTATCCGTCCGGAATTAAACCTTGGGAA
>JALWEC010000095.1:4316-5047 GCA_027036655.1 Melioribacteraceae bacterium | reverse complement strand
CCTGATTTTATTGCAATAATAAAAGGCAAAAACTAAGAATGTAGAAGCTAATAGTCAAGATATTTATCAGAATTAATATAAAGTCAGAGGTAAGAAGTTAGACGTAAGACGAAAAACGCAAGACGTGAGACGCAAGAGTGAAAATAATTGCAAGTATAACCATTTTTGGTCATTGCGAACAAACAAAAAAAAACTAAAAATCAAGCCGTCCGCCACGGCGGATTACGAGCTACCCCCTAAAAAACAAACTGTCATTGCGAGCGGAGTAAAACGGAGCGCGGCAATCTCACCGGCATTCAACCTCGCCGTTAAACCGGTTTTGAATATTTGGTAACTGCGTGTTTGTTAGTGAGCCCGCCGCGGCGGATTGCGAATCGTCTTGCATTATGATTACGAATGATGAAATGATGAATTATGATTTTTGAGAAACTATATTTCAACTGAATTCATAGGAATCTAAACAATTTTGATTTCTGCTCCGTAGGAGCGATAAAAGAATCAGAGTGGTTAATATATATGCATAGATGCCGCACCTACGGAGCTTAAATAATAACGCGTTTCCTTTTATTACAAAGCTTACACTCCTACGGAGTTGGTTACTTTTTTCTGTTTTAATAGATAAACCGCATTTGAACATTCAGCGATTGCATGTTTTCGGGTAAGAGTGCCGAATAATCTTGCGGAACTGTTTCGGCTTAAGTTTCAGACATTTTTTTCATAAACTTTGGTGT
>JALWEC010000095.1:0-4306 GCA_027036655.1 Melioribacteraceae bacterium | reverse complement strand
TTTTTTGTTGTTTTTTTTTTTTCTTATTTTTTGGAATTTTTTTGTTTTTATTTTTTTTTATTTTTTTTTTTTTTTTTGTTGTTATTTTTTTTGTTTTTTTTTTGATTTTTTAACTTTTTTTTTATATTGAATTAATCATAGAGAAATTTATTTATTATAAATGAGGTGATTAAAATGAGGCTGCTAAAAACTTTATTTTTCCTTTTCTCCTTTTTATCGATTATCTATTCCCAACCGAACGGAAACGTTTATACCGATAGCTATGGACTGATTAACAATCAAAATGTCGGCTTTCCTTTTACAATAACTCAAATAAGCATTCCGAACGACAACGACGCTCTTCCCTATTACTATTACGTTACTTTTGATTCCAGCATTGTAATGCATATTGGCGGAATAGCTTTAAGCGGATACAGCAACGGAGAGTTATGGGCAAACGGAATAATGACATCAAAACGAATTAATGATTACACTGCGGGAAGTGTCGGCGACACTGGCGGGAAAATTTACTATGTTAAAAATGACGATCCGCCTTTTGGCGAAAGCTGGCTGGAATGGTCGGAAGCCGTAAACAAAGGAGCAAGATTTTATGACGGCGACGGCGACGGAGTTTATAATCCCGTAGATAAAAACGGAAACGGTGTTTGGGACGAGGACGAAGACAAACCGGAAATTAACGGAACGGTAACCGCATTTTCCGTTTTCAACGACGGTGTAGCTTCCGCAGATAGAAAGTTTACGAATATGGAACCGCAAGGAATTGAAATTAGAAGGACTATTTGGACGAACACAAACGATCCTAATTTAAGTAATGTGTTTTTCGTTCGATATTCGGTTTACAACAGCGGGACGATAGCCGAAACGCTCGATTCGGTTTATTTCGGTATCTGGAATGACAGCGATATTGGAAATTATACTGATGATTTGCTTGGTTCAAGCAAAGATTTGTTCACGGGTTACACATATAATTTTGGCGACGACGTAGCATTCGGATACAATCCCCCCGCCGTATTTACAACGCTTGTAGGCATCACTGAAAATGAGAATTACAATCTGATTGATTTAAGTTCGCTCGAAACTGCTTATATGCAAACTTCATTTGTGCCCGGCGACAATGTCCCGACAGAGGCGACTCAACTAAGAAATTTAATGAGAGGTAAGCTGCCTGATGGAACCTTAATAGATCCTTGCAACTGGTCGGAAGGAACTGTTGTTAATCAGGATTGCTCGTCAATTGACGCGTCTTGGAGCTATTCCGGAAATCCGGCGGATTCAATCGGCTGGCTTAATAATAATCCGATGGATGAAACTTCATTAATGAGTTTCGGACCATTTACAATTTCTGCCGGAGAAAAGGTTGATTTTACGCTGGCTTATCATTTTGAAAAAGGCGAATCTGCTCTCGGCTCTGTAACCGAAGGACTTGCAACCGCAGAGTATATTAGAAACAACGACAATGTTTTAAGCGCCGGCAATGAAAATTCTGCGATTCCGGTAAAATTTGTTTTGGAACAAAATTATCCTAATCCATTCAATCCTACAACGACAATTAAATATTCAATACCTTCTGTCATTGCGAGGATGAGTGGAGCGACGACGCGGCAATCTCATGAATTAACTGTACAACTTACAATCTTTGACGTTCTCGGACGCAAAGTTGCGACATTGGTTAACGCAAAACAAGCTCCGGGAAATTACAAGGTGAAATTCAATGCTTCAAATTTGCCGAGCGGAATATATTTTTATCGAATGAGAGCGGGCGGTTTTTCTCAGGCGAAAAAAATGATGCTGTTAAAATAGCATCAAATGATTACGAAAAACAAAAAAGTGTTATAAAGAGTGTTATAATCAAAAATCCCAAGAATTTTTTAAAAACAAAAAATCCTTGTAACTCATTGAGCTACAAGGATTTAGCTTAGTCGGAACGGCGGGATTTGAACCCGCGACCACTTGACCCCCAGTCAAGTACGCTAACCGGACTGCGCCACGTTCCGAGAACTTTTATAATTTGTTCCGCAAAAGTAACAAAAAATTCTTTACATCTTCAAGGTCTTTTTTCAATAATTCGATTTCTTCCTCTTTGGTAAGAGGTTTTGGAAGTTCAGGCTCTTCTTTAATTTTTGTTTCGACTACCTTGGGAATACGCTTAACGCTTTTTTTCTTCTCTTTAACCGAATTATTTTCTTCCGCCTCAAGGATTTTGCGTGCTCCCTCAAAAGTGTATTTTTTATCTTTCAAGAGATGCTTGATTTTTAGAACAAGCTCAATATCCTGGTTGGTGTAAATTCTGTTTCCGGCTCGGTTTTTAGCGGGATTAAGCTGTTTGAATTCGCTCTCCCAATATCTTAACGTATATTGTTCAATCTTTGTCAGACGACTTACTTCGCCTATGGAATAATATAATTTTTTTAACCCGAAATCTTTCACATCAACCAAATATATTTTAGGTAAAAATAATTAATATTATTTATTTAAGCAAGAATATTAATGTTAGGTAATAAAAAAAGTTAAAGAAAAAACTTAACTTATTTTTACAGAAGAGATTAGAGAGATTACCGAATTACGAAAAAAACATAATCTCCTTTGTAATGTTTTTCAACTCCTTAGGAGCGACACATTTTTCTTGAGTTATTAAAGAAAATAGCACGCTGATAACGTAGATTTATTATGATTTTTATGATTTAGTGTTGCTCCGAATTCTTCATTCTTAGAAACTTTTGCATAACCTAAATTTGTCATATTGAGTTCGCCACAGCGAAGGTGAAAGCCGTCCGAAATATCTCTAAATTCAGTATAATTACCGGTTTTGAGATTCTTCATTCCGCTTCGCTCTATTCAGTATGACATATTATCGGGTTATGCAAAGCTTTCTCTTATTTTTAATTCTTAATTAACCTGCGGTTTACCGCAGAGTAATTTCTTCCAAAAGATAAATAGCGGCAAAATATCCTTTTTCTCCGAAACCCGATAAGTAACCGTTTGTCGCCGTTGCCGTGATATTTTTTTGTCTGTAATCTTCCCGTTTGGTAAGATTGGAAAGATGAACTTCAATTTTGGGAATTTTAACTATTTCGAGCGCGTCTCTTATTGCAACCGACGAGTGCGAGTAACCACCGGGATTAATAACTATTCCTGAAAAGCCGTTTGATTCAGCATCTTGAATTGCGTCAATTATTTCTCCCTCATGGTTCGATTGAATAAAGGTAAATTCGTGCATCGGAAATTTCTCCGAGATTTGCGCGTTAATTTCTTTTAGAGTTAAATTTCCGTATTGCTCCGGATCGCGTTTCCCCAAAAGGTTTAAGTTAGGTCCGTTAATGATAAGTATTTTCATCGATTTTCATCCATTTCTTCAATAAATTCTCTTAGCTTCGGGGGAAGATAAATATCGTCAACACCCAATTCTTTTAACGCGGCGGCGAGAATCATAACCTTTCTCTGCGTGGTTGAAAGTTTGTTAATCACAATTACTTTGTCGTCTTTTAAGATGCAGTAGCCGCCCTGAAAGTCTCCCCTTTCAAATCTCACTCTTGCTCCCATTTCAGCGACAAGTTTTTTCAAATCTTCGAGAAACAGTTCAAATTCTTTTTCTTTAATTTTCATACATTTCTAAAATATAATTCAGACAAAATTTTCCGTTTAATATATTTTCCTTTTTATAAAATTTTACCAAGCTCGTTTCATTTTTCAATAATTATAATTAACATTAGGCTCAATTATAAGAAAAAAATTGGAAATAATGAAGTTAGCTTCAATTGATATTGGTTCAAATTCGGCTCTGCTCCTAATTGCGGAATATGATTCTAATAGCGGAACACTTAAAACTCTACGGAATGAATATCAAATTAGCAGATTGGCGGAAAATCTGAATACGGCACATCAAATCTCAGAAAAAAGAATCCTAACTCTTAAGAAAATTCTTAAAAGTTATATTGAAATCATTAATTCATATTCTTGCTCCGAAGTAATTGTTACAGGATCGTTTGCTTTAAGAAAAGCAGAAAATTCAGAGAAAATTAGAGAAACGGTAAAAAACATTACCGGAAAGAATTTGAGAATTATTCAGCCAAACGAAGAAGCATTATTTTCATTTTTAGGAGCTTCCGCGAATGAAACAACCAATGGATTTACCGCTGTAATCGACATTGGCGGAGGAAGCACTGAAATTGCAGTGGGAGAGAGCCAAAATCTTATTGATTACACGAGTTTTGAGTTAGGCGTTGTTACACTTTTTGATATGTTTTCTCCCAAGTTTCCTTTTGATGAAATTACTTCGGAGCAAATAGAAAATTACATTTCCAAAATA
>JALWEC010000094.1 GCA_027036655.1 Melioribacteraceae bacterium | reverse complement strand
ATTACAACAATACAGAGAAATATTTTAAGCGTCTATAGCGGTAATCCTACACGGAGAAGCTGAAGTTTATTGACGCAAAAGAATGAGGGGAAAAACGGATAAACAATAAAAAATATTTCCCGTAAAAATAATGAAAATCATTGATTCTTATCATCGTCAATCATAATAGAATCAAAATAATCAGCGTCCTATTTTTCATTATTACTACACCTTTCCTAAAAATCCTAGCATCGTTTCATCAAAAATATTTTGAACAAACGCTTAAACTTATGTCGATTATTCGGCTCTTTTCGATATATTAATAGTTTAAATTTTTATTATAATTATAAATCATACCGCTTGGTAACTAAAGAAAACAAAGGAATTTATGTTAATAAATATTTTATTTATCGGAGATATTGTCGGAACGCCGGGAATGAACATGGTTGAAACCTGGCTGCCCGGACTAATAAAAAAGCACAACGCCGACTTGGTAATCGTAAACGCTGAAAACTCGGCGGACGGAAAGGGCTGCACGGAAAAAGAAGGCTCAATTCTTTTTAATCTCGGCGTTCATGTTATTACGGGAGGAAATCACTCGTGGGACAGACACCAATCGCAGGAGTACATGAAGAAGAACAACAAGGTTCTGCGCCCGCTGAACTACCCTCTCGGGACTTACGGGAACGGCTACTACATCGCCGAAACTAAAAAAGGGAAAGTCGCGGTTATTAATCTGCAGGGACGCTCTTTTATGCCTACAATCGACTGCCCCTTCCGTGCCGCCGAAAGAATTTTGAAAAGAATCAAGCAGGAAACGAAAAACATTTTCGTTGATTTCCACGCCGAAACAACGGCGGAAAAGTTAGCTCTAGCAGCATTCATCGAGAAAGACGTAAGCGTGTTTATCGGGACACACACTCACATTCAAACCGCCGACGAACGGATTACCGCAAACGGAATGGCGTATATCACGGATGTCGGGATGACCGGACCGTACGATTCCGTAATCGGTATGAAAACCGAAGCGGCTGTTAACAGATTTTTATATTCCACTCCGCAGAAATATCAAACCGCTCAGGATAATTTGCACCTTGCCGGAATTATCGCAAAAATTGATTCAGACACCGGAAGAGCTAAAAGTATCGAGCGGATTTTTATTCCGGAATTTGATAAAACATCGGACTGACAAAGGTTAATTTAAAATGACGATAATCGACGGCAAAAAAATCTCGGATGAAATTAAATCCGAACTGAAAATTAAAGTTGAAGAAGCAAAATCAAAAGGACTCGGCGTTCCGGGATTAACGGCTATCTTAGTCGGCGAAGACCCCGCATCGCAGGTTTATGTAAATTCCAAAAATAAAGCCTGCGAAAAAATCGGTATGAATTCCGTAGTGGAAATTCTTCCCGAAAAAACTGCCGAAACAGAATTGATTGAGATTGTCCGGAAATATAACGCCGATAAAAACACAAACGGAATTTTAGTACAGCTGCCTCTTCCCTCTCACATTTCGGAGCAAAAGGTTATCGAGGCAATCCTGCCCGAAAAAGATGTGGATGGTTTTCATCCGGTTAATGTCGGGAAGCTGGTTATCGGGTTGGAAACTTTTTATCCATGCACACCGTACGGTATTGTGGAATTGCTGAAAAGATACAAAATTGAAACTTCGGGAAAGCACGTTGTAGTAGTGGGAAGAAGCAACATTGTCGGCAAACCCATTGCCAATATGCTGCTTCAGAAAAATGAGAATGCAAACTCAATAGTTACCGTCGTTCATTCGGCGGCTAAGGATATTTCGGAATTTACCAAGCATGCTGATATTCTTATCGCCGCAATAGGCAAGCCGAATTTCATTACCGCCGGAATGGTTAAGGAAGGAGTTACAGTTATTGATGTAGGCATAAACAGAATTGATTCGCCCGAAAGCAAAAAAGGGTATAAAATTGTCGGAGACGTTGATTTTGATTCCGTTTCACAAAAAGCGGCTTACATTACTCCGGTTCCCGGCGGAGTTGGAAGAATGACTATTGCAATGCTCCTCCAAAATACTTATAATGCGTTTATCAAACAAAATGAGATTTAAATTATGGGAAGTTCTTTAATCGACAAAGTCGTTAATCAAGTTTTTACCGAAAAAGCTTTACATGATTTTTACTGCACATACAACACTTGCGAGGGTTGGGAAAGGAATATTGTTGACCAGCCGGAAGCCGTTCAAAATATTATTCAAACCGGCGCGGATAGAATCGCGGCGGGACCGGGGATCGGGGATGAACTGCCGAACAGAGAAATCGCAAGAATGATTGACCACACGCTTCTAAAGCCCGAAGCGACTCCGGACGACGTTACAAAGCTTTGCCATGAAGCTCGCGATTACCATTTTGCGTCGGTCTGCATCAATCCGAGTTATGTAAAACAGAGCTACGAAATTTTAAAAGAGACGGATGTGAAAGTCTGTACGGTTATCGGATTTCCCCTCGGAGCGACCACCACCGAAGTTAAACGCTGGGAAGCCGAACAAGCTCTCGAAGAAGGCGCCGAAGAAATTGATATGGTAATCCACGTAGGTAAATTGAAAGCCGGCGATTTTGATTATGTTTTCAACGACATTAACCAAGTTGTACGCGCCGCGCATAAACATGGCGCAATATGCAAAGTGATTATCGAAACGGCGTTACTTACGGACGAAGAAAAAGTTAAGGCGTGTTTAATCTCAAAAGAAGCCCGCGCGGATTTTGTTAAAACCTCCACCGGCTTCAGTAAAGGAGGTGCAACCGCCGGCGACGTAGCTTTGATGAAGTACGTTGTAGGAAGCGCGATGGGCGTTAAAGCATCGGGCGGAATCCGCTCGGCTGAGGACGCGCAAAAGATGATTTGGAGCGGCGCGGATAGAATCGGAGCAAGCGCAAGCGTTAAAATCGCCACGGGACAAACCGACAACTCGAAAGGTTATTAATGATATTGGATTTAATCGTTACCCAAACCGACGATGGATATGACGCTAAGATTCCTTCTCTCAACGAAGCCGAAAGCTGGGCGCACACCGAGGATGAAGCGATAGAGAAAGTTATTGAACTGCTGATGTTTTACCTCGGACTTGAAAATAAAAAAAAGATAAAAATAGATTTAGCCCGCAAAGAAAATAACCAAACAATCTACAAACTTGTTTTCAACAAACGATGAGAGAATTTTTAACCGAAAAAAGATTGAATAAAATTATGCGCGTCGTAAAGGAGCGTCAGCATTCGTTGCGCGTTGTAATTGAAAACGTTCACGACCCGCATAACGTAAGCGCGATATTCCGGACGTGCGACGCAGTAGGCGTCCCGAAAATTTCGCTCCTTTACAATACGGAATCTTTCCCGAAAATAAGCAGAATTTCCTCTTCCTCAGCCAACAAATGGATTGAGAAAGAACGTTTTTCCGATACGGCAGAATGCTTTGCTTCGCTGCGAAAAGAAGGATTTAAGATTTACTCCACCATGCTTGATGAAACCGCAAAAAATATTTACGATGTTGATTTCACGGAAAAGATTGCGATAGTAATGGGAAACGAGCACAGAGGCGTTTCCGATGAAGCGGCGGAACTATCCGACGGCTTAATTTATATTCCCATGCACGGAATGATACAAAGCTTAAATGTTTCGGTTGCCACAGCGGTTATTTTATACGAAGCACAGCGCCAGAGACTTGCCGCTGGAATGTATGAAAAATCCGAACTGCCCGCCGATCAAATCGAAAGCATGATTGACGAATGGAGCGACAAATAAAATCATTGATTTTTGATTTGTCTTTCCGAGTTAAATTCTATAAAATTAAACCGGAGTTTCTAAATTAATTCAGGAAACATAATTATGAAAATCGGCTTGGTACAGTTCTCCCCGATTTGGGAAGACAAAAAGGAATCAATCGAAAAAGTAAATTCCCTTCTTGAAAAGATTAATCTTAGCGAAATTGAATTATTAATATTTCCGGAACTTTCTTTTACGGGATTTTCCATGAATGTTGAACAGCTTGCCGAAGAAATTGACGGCGAATCGATGCGTTATTTCCTTAAGCTTTCCGCCGATAATAAAATAAACGTTTTCGGCGGACTGATTGAGAAATATGAAGACAAGTTTTACAATACGCTGATTCACTTTGACGAGAACGGACTGATAAAGGCGCGGTACCGCAAAATACATCCCTTCTCTATGACAAACGAAGACAAACATTTCAGCGCCGGGAAGGAAATTGTCGTTACAAAAATAGGACATATCCGCTTCGGGCTTTCGATTTGTTACGATTTACGATTCCCCGAACTTTACAGACTTCTAGCTCTTAAAGGCGCCGAAGTCCTTGTAAACATTGCTAACTGGCCCGTTCCGAGAATCGCGCATTGGGAATTGCTCACGCAAGCGACAGCGGTACAACAGCTTGCATATTTTATCGGAGTTAACCGAACCGGAGATGACCCGTACAACAGTTACAGCGGCTCAACGTGTATTGTTTCTCCGGCAGGCGAAGATTTGGTTAGAAATTTCAATGACGAGAAAATTATTGTTTATGATATTGACGTAGAGGAAGTAAATAAAATAAGGAAAAAATTTCCTTTCCTTGAGGATGTTAAATTAATTTCGGCAAAAGATTAAAATGAAATAGCCCTTTTGAATAAAGGGCTATTTTGATTCGGATGATATTATAAATAATCTTAAATAAATATTTACAAAACCTTCTTAAAGTTCCTCAATCATCTGTACATTTTCAAACTTCTCTTCCAACTGAGCAATAATTTTATCGATATTTTCTTTGTCGGTCTGGAAGCGAATAATTACCGAACGGCGATTTTCCCGCACTTCATAATATGTGTTTAAAATACTGATACACTTATGTTTGTAGTTATCGAGAATATCGCAGACTTCCTTAATCGCGCCCCCTTCGTCAGGCAAGCACATCGATACGCGGTAACTCGGAACTCTGGCGCCCGTAATTCTAATTAAAGCGTTAAAGACGTCGTGCTCGGTAAGCATCCCGACCAAATCGCCCTTTCCGTCAACAACAGGCAAACCGCCGATTTTCTCATCAAACATCAAAACAG
>JALWEC010000093.1 GCA_027036655.1 Melioribacteraceae bacterium | reverse complement strand
CTTACATACTGTGCATTCCAAGTTATGTTTACATTTTGATTCGGCGCATAACCTTCGCCTCCGTTCGGAGATGTAATTTGCAGTATTCCAATTGTAAAATCATTATCCGATGCGTCAATAATATTCGCAGTCGTCGCATCGCTTATTCTTATTCTTGCTTGAGTTGTCGCCACATTCGGAACATACCAGTTATAAACTCCGTTTGATGCAAGTATGGAACTCGCCCCCGGTATGTTAGTGTAAGTAGCTCCTCCATCTGTCGAATATTCAATCCTTACATACCCAATCGAATTCGTCGCGCTCCAACTAATCGGATAATAAATTCCTCCGATAATTTTTTCTCCGCCGTTAGGAATCAAAACCGAAATATTTCCGACTGTAAAATATCCGGGATTTGTATTGGAAAAGTCAGAGTTACTTTCGTCCCGCACTCTAATTTTCATCTGGTCAGATGAAAGTCCGTTCGGAACTGTCCAAGTGTAAGTTCCGGCGCTCGCCGCAATATTGTCCTGAATTAATGTATATGTGCTTCCTCCGTCGGTGGAATATTCCACCGAAACATTCCCGACATTGGAACTCGCCGCCCAGTTGATAACGACATTATCGCCCCACTTATAAATTGCTCCGTTCAGCGGCGATTGTATTTGAAGAGTAGCAATGCTGATAGGATTACTCATATGAGTTTTTCCGATTCCCGTTGCGGCGTCGTACATTCTGATTTTTATGTTGTTACCCCAAACTCCGTTCGGAATATACCAATAATAGCTGTTGTAATTAGCAGGATAAGCGCTGCGGATTACGTTCCACGTAGCTCCGTCGTCGTCAGTATATTCCATTGAAATAACTCTAATACCAGAAGTTGCTGTCCAAGCAAGTTGATAGGAATGTCCCGCCATCCAGTTCTCGCCTCCTACCGGCTGAGAAATAGTTACCGTCCCGATTGTAAAGTTGTCAGCGCTTTCATCCAAAACGTCCGAATTGGATGAGGATGAAATCCTAATTCTTGCTTCTCCGGTTGGTAAATCGGGAACGGTTAAAGTATAGGAAGCCTGACCGGCGGGAATCCCGCTCGCAATATTTTGAGAATAAGTCGCGCCTCCATCGGTTGACAAATCAATATCAACATTGCCGGTAAGATTGGTCGTCCAAGTTACGGCGGCTGTCGAACCGATTTCCCAACCTTCTCCTCCGTCGGGTGAAGTTATCTGCAAGTTCAGAATAGTAAAAGTAGATGAGCTTTGGTCATAAACATTTGAGTTGCCGGAATAACTAATCCGCACGAGCGCTTGATTGGAAAGCTCATCGGGAATCAGCCACGAATAAGTCCCCGCTCCACCGTTAATTGAATCGGCGATTGTAGTCCATGCGCCGCCGTCAACGGAGTATTCCAAATTCACATAAGTAATAAATGAACTGTTCCACGAAATCACTTCGGTTTCTCCGGCGCGCCATTGCTCGCCGCCCGTAGGAGAAGTTAAACTTAAATCAGCCGTAATAAAATTCGGAGAAGTAGCAATTACAGTTCCGGGATTTGCCTCATCGTAAATTCTTATTTTCGCTTGATTTGTGGAAGTTACATTAACATTCCACAAGTATTGATTATCATTGGCGTTTACTCCGCTTGCAACAGTATTCCAACTCGAACCGCCGTCCGAAGAATACTGAATCGCAATTGTGGAAATATCGCTGCTTGCAAACCACTTTATCGCCGTTGCTCTTCCCGTCTGGAAAACAGACCCGGTTACCGGAGAGTCAATCCTCAGTTCGCTTAAAATAAAATTAGCGTTGGAAACATCCGATACTCCGCTTCCGCCTGAATCTATTACTCTTATTCTCGCTTCTTTTGAAGGAGAGACTGTTGTGGAATCGATAGTCCAAGTGTATTTTCCTAAACTTGCAACAACATTTGAAGCGATAGTCGTCCAGTTTACGCCGCCGTCAATCGAATACTGAACATTTACATTTGCAATTTCAGTACTCGTCCACAAAATTGTCTTGGAAGTCCCTATCAGCCAAAGCTCTCCTCCGTTCGGATAATTAACGGAAATAGTTTTTGCTTTCGTGCCATTCGGCGTCTGTGCAAACGTAGCGCCGAAACCGAACAAAACCAATAGCAACAATATTTTTGATAATTTATTTAGCATAGTTTAAATTAATAACTTCCCGCTCAATTCGGTTTGCTCCGGGTCATATCAAATTAATAATTTATCCTGATAATTGGTGAAAACACAAGATAGCTTTTCTGTCTGTAGTAAGGTAAATTCCCCGATAAAGCATATCCCGAATAAAATTTAAAATCAAATCCGATAGTGTTTCCAAGCATAATTCTTGTTTTGACGCCGAAATATGTATATCCGTCGTTAACATTTATGTTCCACTGGAATGCGGCTTTATATTGCAAAAGCCCGGGCGCATTCGACAATGAAGCTTCGAAATTAAGATTATATTTAAACTTCGGTTTATCCGGGTCCAAATCTATTAAGTTGGAATACTTTGGATTATATAAATAGTTGTAAATATCAAATCCCGTAATCCCAACCGAAGCGTTAAACCATCCGAGATCCATTACGTTAAAGATATTGTTGTAATGCCCGACAATGGCAAAATAATTCCTTGTGGAGTAAAACTTTGAAATATAACCGAGTTTAAAATAAGTAGCCGGATACTGAGTAACCGCGAACGAAGTATAAAGTTCAAAATTATAATTCTTGGCGTTATCTATTATCAAGTTTAACGGATTTCCTTCAAACTTAAAATAAAGATTCGAGCCGGTGCTGTAAAGTTTTCCGCCGGTAAGCGGGCTGAATTCAAACTCCGGCTGATGCGCCGTAAATCCTAATCCGGCTTCAAAACTGTATGTGCGGTATGGCTCGGAGTTTATCAAGTAATCGATATACGTCAACTTAACGCCGGCGATATAATTCGGATAATACCACCCGGGAATTAAAATGTAGTCGTTCCCCCATCTTCCGACAAAGGAAAACAAATACTTGTTCCGGTATGTTGTGGTTAACGATAAGAACATTAACTCCGGGTCAGTGATATTCATGTTAATGTCGAAATCGTAAGCGTCTTTATTGTCGTAGTAAGTTTTGGTTAAATCGTTAAAAGCGTAAAATTGACTTTTGAGATTGTTGTAGAGTTTATCGCCCAGTATCTCCCGTATTTGAATATTATCTTTTATCGGGTCAAAAAAGTATATGTTTCTAACGCTGTCCTTTTTAGTGCTGTCTAATTTCGATTCCGTAAAGAATCGCATCACCTCAATTTCATTGTCGTAATATCGTCTGCGTAGCTCCACAAAAACTTTTCCCTCGTAAATATCTTTCGCTTTTTGCTCAACATATTTTTTGCTCGGTTTTTTGCCGTCAACTTTCAAGGCGTTCGCAACAACCATTCTGTTAAAAATTTCGCGAACAAAAAGCGGGTCGGTAATATCCCAGATGTTTTTCAAATCATTGAAAGCAATCGTGTTGTATTCAAGATTATGATAAATTTTCTTTATTCTGTCGATTTTCAGAGAATCGGACTTCTGGGCGTAAACCGAAGAAAAGAGAAAAAACAAAATCGATATGTAAAAAACCAACTTTTTCACTAAAATCCCAATCTGTAAACTAATTGAACAGCCGCGCCGGTATTTTCCCATTCCCTTAAATTACGAAACATCGGTTTGGAAATGTATTCCACTGCAAACCTGAAAGTATGAAGTTTATTAAGTTCAAAAATCTTAAGCCAGAATTTGCCTCTGAGCATGCTGTCGAAATATCTTAACTTCATTCCGAAAAGCTCTTTTTTCTGTGGAACAAATGTAAAGTAGAAATTAACAACCGGACTTATTTTATAATGCACCGGATAATCCTTAACTCCCTTGTAGTAAACAACTTCATAAACATCAAATGCGCCCATTCCTACATCAATACGGAATCGCATGTTAAGTCGCTCGCTTTTGTTCCAGTAGAACGACATTGTGTATTCCCAAGAATTTGTATTGAAAAATGCATGGGAGCTGTCGCTTCTTCCAAATGTAACATAAGGATTACTGAAATTTTTGAAACCGTTTGCAAAGTAAAAATTCATAAACGGCAAACCGTAAATTCTTGTTGTGCTGATATCGACCACAAGTCCCGATAAAACGTTTAGCTTAGGCGGGTCGGCATATACAAACGGCAGTTTGTTTGCAAATGACGAAGTATTTAATCTGAATCGCGTTAAAATTTTTGCATTCACAAGAAAATCATCATACAGGTTCTGTACAACCTCCGAAAATGAGATAAACGTCCGCAATCCCAACGACATCGTCATAGACTGCCACGGAAGAAGATTCAGAACTTTTGTCTCGCTGTTCCATTCGGCGCCTATCGAGCTGAATCCGAAATTAAGATGCTTGGAATCGTAAAATGTAATATGGCTGAAATCCGCTTCCAAATGATACGGGAAATTAACCGCCCCTTTTTTCCGTCTTCCTCTACGCGCCCGCTTCTTAACAACAGCGGGATGAGGAAAATATTCGGATGAATTAACCCAATTGTAATTAAGGAAATCCTGATTGTTCTTTCCGGAAATCCCTTTACTTTTCATTAGTTTACTATCTACCGGAATACCGAGCAGGGAATTAGGCGCTTGTTCTTCGAGAGCATTTTCCAGCAATACATAAAGTTTTTTATAAATCTTCTTATGATTAAAATAGAGATTCTGAATATCGCCGAAACTAAGAACGAGAGTAGTATCAAAATTAGAGCCGGATGAAATTTGGTCGAACAACCCTCCGCCTGTTCCCTGCGCCGATTTATCTACTTCCTCGAAAACTCGTAAAATTGTTAAAGAGTCCGTATCAAGTGTTTCGCCCAGAAATTCCATAAAATAATTTACGCCGTCCGCTATCCGAAACGAAAAAGTCTTTTGCTTTAAACTTAACTTGGGAACATTCTTAAGAACGGATAAATCTTTCTTCTTTATCTCAATCGGAATAGAGTAAATGTTAAGATACTTCTTATCTTTCTCTAACTTCTTCTCTACCAGTTTGTACATATCGCCCAAACTCTGTCCGAATGACAAAGATACAGG
>JALWEC010000092.1 GCA_027036655.1 Melioribacteraceae bacterium | reverse complement strand
AAATAGTTGAATCCGAAGGATTCATATATCTATAATTGAATGTTAATAATTATATTCGACCCCGTTGGGGTCGTATAACCTAACCTGGACAAGCCAGAACCAAAAAGGGAGATAGGCTGAAAAGAATAATCTCTGAATGGATTTTACTAATGAATGTTGGCGGGGTAAATCCCATCGAAAGGCATTTGGGACAAGTTCGGAGGTTTTTCATTTCGTCAGTACTTAATAGCGATATTATTGCAGCGACTTTAAGAATGGCAATATTAGTAAAATTAGATTTTAGCTCTTACTCCGCCTGGTCGGATTACGTATCGCGTTAACATATCTAAGAGGTTGTTCATAACATTATATCAAAAAGAAGTAACTCCGTAGGAGTGTTACCTCTGTAATAAATAAAGCGCGCTATTATCTATTAGCTCCGTAGGAGCGGCACTTCAATGCTTACGAGATAATCATTGTATTTTATGTATCGCTCCTACGGAGCTTTTAATTGGAGATTAATTGTTTATTACAAAGGTTTTGCTCCTACGGAGCAAGTACAAAATCATATCGTCTATGTAATTATCAGAAAGTTTTGCATAACTCAACCTGGACAAGCCGGAAACAAAATTAGAAAAAGTTGGACAAAAAAAATAATCTCTGAAACCCTTATCAATAAGGGATTTTAGAGTATTTGGAAAAATATTTTGCCACAAATAACACGAATTTTACTGATAAGGTACTAATGTGAACTAATTTTTATCAATATAAAATCCCTTAGGGATTTAGAAAAAAAATAAGAGCTGAATTACTGCAGTCCGCCATGGCGGAGACCTCTCACAAGTTCGCTAATCTCCACTTAAGACAGATTGTGCTACAAATAAGTTTTATTTTGTAAGATTTTTTAGGTGTTTTTTTATTTGCAATTAACTTTTTTTACGCCAGTCAACTTATTGTTTCTCAACAAATCCGCCCACCTTCTCCCTAATGGCGATCATTAGAAATTTATCACCTAATGACAATTTTGGATTAATTTTTTCGGATATTTTTGCCTCCCGCCGCAGCACCTACCACAAACGTGGTATTGTTTACCAAACCTTCAAAAGATAGCTTTAGCACTATAAAAAAAGTCTTTGCTTTAGTTCTATTTAATATTATATGTGTTTGGAGGTTTCATGATACGCTTTATTACTCTGCTTACGGTTTTTCTTTTTTCGGTACAATTATTTTCTCAGTCCACGGGAGATGTGGCAATCATCGGAGCCAATTACGACGACCCTGACGAAATACTTTTTGTTACATTCGTTGATATTCCCGCTTCAACAGATATTTATATCACCGATGCGCCTTGGGACGGGGCGGCTTGGGCGCCCGGGGGAGCGGCGGACGGCTGGCTTAAATACACAACTCCCGCAGAAGGCTTAGCCGCCGGCGACGTAATAAAAATCACGTTTTACTCTTCAACGCATATAACCGCCACCTCCGGAACGGCTGTTTCGGACGGAGGCACATTTAACCTGATTAAATCCGGCTCTACCGGAGATGAACTTTATCTTTATCTTGGAACGGATAAAGATACTCCCACAACATTTCTTTTCGCCGTTACCAGCAACAGCGCGTGGGGGGCCGACGAATTAACCAACACCGGATTAACCGAAGGAGACAATGCGCTTCTTCTCTGCAATACATGCGATAATTTGGTTTACAACGGCGCAAGAACCGGAACAACCTCCGAGTTAAAAACCGCGATTGCAGACGTCTCAACCAATTGGGGAGGCTCAAACAGCAGAATTACTTTCAGTACTTCCCGATTTAATATTACAGGTTTTGTCCAAAAACCGACTTCGTTAAAGATAGAGAATGTAACTTCGACAAGAATAAGAATTAGCTGGGCAAAACCTTTGGGGACTTACGGTACAGACTGGAATGGAGTAACTATTTTTGTTAGGGGAAACAGCGGCAACAACGGAAACGTGGCGTCAACGGACGGCGACAGCTACGCCGGGAATTTATCATACGGAAGCGGAACGGCTTTTGGGAACGGTTTTACAATGGTAAATCAAACTACGGATTCCGACGGCGATATCATTATTACCAATTTAACGCCCGGAACAACTTATTATATTGTAGCTTACGCTTATCAAACAATATCGGGAACAAACAATGACGAGTGGTCGAACGCGACTATCGAGCTTTACGACAAAGCCGAAGTTCAAGGCGTTTCAAATTTGGATGAATATCCGGCTACCGGACTTGTAGATTTATCTTGGGACAACAATCCCGCCGCTCTGAACGTTTGGTGGGACGAAGTTATGATTCTCGCAAAAGCAAATTCCGAAGTTGACGCAACGCCCGCCGGAGACGGAAGCGCCTATACGGCGGACGCCGCATTCGGAAGCGGAACGGAAATCGGGACAGGGAATTATGTCGTCTATAAAGGAACCGGAACTTCTCAGAGAGTTACGGCTTTAACAAACGGGACAACATACTACTTCAGGGTTTTTGTTCGATACGGCTCCGACTGGACTGACGCCGACCAATACAAAAGTATAAGTTCAACGCCGGTTCAAACAATCGAAGATCCCTCCTCGGGCGACTTAATCATAACGGAAGTAAACGATGTGCTCGCCTCAAATGCAGCTTATATGGAATTGTACAACAATACATCTTCGGCGATAAAACTTGACTCGGTGAAAATTGAGTATTATACACTGGGACACTCGGTTCCCGATTATGTTAAGGAATTGGGAAAAGTAATCCTCCCCTCCGGCGAATACTACACAATTGCTCAGACTGTCGAATCATTTAACGCAAAATACGGAAAAGACCCCG
Source organism: Melioribacteraceae bacterium (assembly GCA_027036655.1). Lineage (GTDB taxonomy): Bacteria > Bacteroidota > Ignavibacteria > Ignavibacteriales > Melioribacteraceae > WGAL01. The sequence goes on along the minus strand of JALWEC010000092.1, from coordinate 2,266 downwards.
ATATGGAATTCACGCATCTATACGCGAACTCTGATAGAGACGGAATTTCAATCAGATCGCGGACAAACGGGATCATCGACAAATTTAACAGTGTGCCGGGAACATCCGATTCAAGAAACGTAAATCACTTGTATGAACGCGTTAATTATCCGAACGACGGCTCCGATTTAACCGGACACTGGAATGACGCCGGCTACAACAAAAACGGAACGCCGGGCGCAGCCAACGATAATCCGCTTCCCGTCGAACTGACAACATTTACGGCTTCGGTCGGAGACGAAGGCGTTGTGATAAACTGGCGAACCGCCACAGAAGTAAACAATTACGGATTCCAAGTGGAAAGGCAAAAGGTGAAAGGAGAAAGTGAGTGGGAAAATATTGGTTTTGTTGAAGGACACGGCAACAGCAATTCTCCTAAAAGTTACAGCTTTATCGACACCGACAACAAACTGACCGGAATCGTAAAATACAGATTAAAACAAATCGATATTGACGGACATTTTGAATATTCCGTGATATTAGAAGTAAACATTGAGCCAAACCTACCGAAGAAATTTACACTGCAACAAAACTATCCGAATCCTTTCAACCCCGCCTCGACAATAAAATACTCATTACCATCTGTAGGGACAGGACAATCTGCTATCGGCGGATTGTCCCTACACAAAGTTACTTTAACTGTTTACGACATTGCGGGACGAAAAGTTGCGGAGCTTGTTAACAAAGCACAGAATCCGGGAAGTTACTCGGTAAAGTTCAACGCCGTAAATCTCCCGAGCGGCGTTTACTTCTACACATTACGCGCCGGAAATTTCAGCGCAACAAAGAAGATGATTTTGATGAAGTAAAAGATTGTTACAGTTATCAACAGAACTACTCATTGTCATTCTGATCCCGCCGGAGCGGAATCGGGTTACAATTTAATATCCGCTCTGTTCCTAGTGTCATTACGAGAAGTGCAACGACGAAGTTTCCATTTGGCGGAGTTATCGAAAAACATGCTGTTGCCGAATGTTCAACAAAGGTTTAACGGCTGAGGTTGAATACCGGTGAGATTGCCACGCTCGCTCCGTTCGCTCGCAATGACGGCTTGTTTTTTTGCGCCGTCGCGTCCGCCTTAGGCGGATTGCGAAGGAGGAGCTTGCGACGACTGTGGCTCCGCCTTTGGCGGACTCATCGGAAAACACGCAGTTGTAGAATATTCAACAGCGGTTTAACGGCTAAGGTTGAATACCGGTGAGATTGCCACGCCAATCCACTATCGCGGATTGTCTCGCAATGACAGATGGTTGTGAGATTGCCGCGCTCACTCCGTTCGCTCGCAATGACGGAAATTTTTACGTCCGCCACGGCGGACGCGACTTTTTTCATTTTTAATTCATCCGCCTTAGGCGGATTCCTCATTCTTAATTCCCTAAAATTTCTCTCTGTGGTTTTTTTGGAATATAATTTACCCTTATTCTTTCCTCTCCATTGTTGTCATAACTTGTCATTAAATTTTCGCTCATATTCATAAGTATCCCATTTACTAATTTATTATCAACTGTTGTAGTAAAGTCCAGAGATGAATATGTTTCTAAGAAAATAGACCTCTGACTAACATCACCAGGGATATCAGTAGGTTCAAGAGGCATCGTAATATGAATGCTATGCAATTCCTGCCGAGTTGCTGGTAAATCCTCGGCAAAATTAGTGCCTACTTTAATATAAGCTCCATCTGTCCATCCATCGCTGTTGTAATCAAAAGCTCCAAAACTGTATGTAAATCCTCCTGTTCCCCGTGAAACTATAGAAACGCCGGGATATGGTCTGATGAGAGTATCCGGTGGTGAAATTAAATGAAACACCGGCAAAGTATCGTTCTCTGTCAATACCCTAACTCTCATTCTCTTTCCTATTGGATATTTTGTTTCAATATCATTTTCTATTATTTCTTTTAACTGCTGTTGCTGTTCAGGCGTCCAAGGGCCTGAATTAGGGTCAATATCAGACATTTGATGTGTAGGTATAACAATCTCATACCCGTGATCGGTAGTGGGGTCGGGATTCTCATATATTGGATTATTAATATTATCAACATTGACTCCTTTTAATCCATTGTAAATATAATTTCCATCCCTAAATATACCTTCTGCCGCCATCAACTCGAACTGTTCAATCGTAACGGCGGAATCATCCGGAACATTATAACCGTAAATCAAATCATTGAAAGTAGTAACCAAAAAATCCAGTCTTACTCTATCGCTATCAACCGGAAAATCTATGT
>JALWEC010000091.1 GCA_027036655.1 Melioribacteraceae bacterium | reverse complement strand
ATTTAGAACATTTTCAATTATTGACCGAAAAATTCCCGCTCCGTCTTCGTTGCCGAGCGATTTTTCGCTGCATCTTTCGGGATGAGGCATCATTCCCAGCACATTTCCTTTTTTGTTAATTATACCGGCAATGTTAAGTTTGGAGCCGTTGGGATTAAACTCCTTACTTACTATTCCGTCGGGAGAAGAATATTTAAAAATGATTCTGTTTTCTTCTTCTAATTGCCGTAAGGTAGCTTCTTCCGCAAAATAATTTCCTTCGGCGTGAGCAATGGGAATTTTGAGAACATCTTTTTTTATCGATGAAGTAAATAGCGTTTTTTTATTTTCAACCTTAACGTAAACATCTTTGGAAATAAATTTCAGAGACTCATTTTTAAGCATTACACCGGGGAGAAGATTTGCCTCGAGAAGAATTTGGAAACCGTTGCAAATTCCGAGAACAATTCCTCCTTTATTTGCAAAGTCAATCACTTCCTCCATAATAGGAGAGAATCTTGCGATGGAGCCGGTGCGAATATAATCGCCGTAAGAAAATCCGCCGGGAAGAATGATTACATCGCTTCCTTTTATATCGCGTTCTTTGTGCCAAAGGAACTCGGCGTCGGACCGGAAGATGTTTTTTGCAACGCGGTAGGAATCGTAATCACAGTTAGAACCGGGGAAAACAACTATTCCGAATTTTATTTTCATTGTGCCTGGGTTAGCTTATATTCAAAATCTTCAATCAGCGGATTTGTAAGAAGTTTTTCACAGTAGGCTTCAACTTCTTTTTCAGCTTGGGTTTTGTCGTCGGTGAGAATATCAAACTCAATAAATTTACCTATTCGAGTGTTTCTGACATTTTCAAATCCTAAAAGTTTGGCTCCCTGCTGAGCGGCTTTTCCCTGCGGGTCCAAAATTGCCGGTTTCCGTTTTACGATTACCGTAACTTTAAACAAATTTTACCTCTTAGATAAATAGTATTCTTTAGTGAAAATATATTTTTCCAATCTGCTGTTAATAAATCCGGAAATCACAATTAAGAGAAAGAAATAAAACAGAGTTTTTGCTTGCGAAAGGAAAAATGAAATCACAAAGAGAATTGTAATAATGGAAAAAATTATCTTTGCTTTATTATTTATGTATTTGATTTTTGCCATTGAAAAATATTTAATATTGCTTACCATAAGTAAACTGACCACAAGCATTAAAATCAGTGCGATTAAGTCCTGCGGCGGAGTAAGATGCGGGACAGGTTTTGTGTAAATAAGGTAAGACGCAATTGTTAGCGCGGCAATGGGAATGGGAAGTCCTGTAAAATCGGGCTTATCTTCGATTGTTTCAAGCTGTGAATTAAAACGCGCAAGCCGGAAAGCGCCAAAGAGTAAATAAATTGAGCTGACAACGATTCCCCAAGTTCCGTACTCGCTTAGAAAAGAAAAGTAAATCAGAATTGCGGGTGCAACTCCAAAGCTGACGATATCGGCGATAGAATCAAGCTCAACGCCGAACCGGCTGCTGGTTTTAAACATCCGCGCGACAAAACCGTCGAAACCGTCAAAAAATACAGCGACAAAAATAAAAAGGGACGCGGTTGTGAACTCGGAACGCGTCGCAAAAATAATTGAGAAAAATCCACTAAGTAAATTAAACGCCGTGAATGTATTTGGTATAATCGCTTTTGAAGGATTAAATTTATTCATTTTCATTTATCTTTAATAATATTGTTTCACCGCCGTAAACATGGTCCCCGACTTTAACCTGCGGTATCCATTTTTTAGGTACGATAATGTCGCTGCGACTTCCGAATTTTATCATTCCGAATCTCTCGCCCGCTTTAACGCTATCGCCGACTTTTAATCCCGAAATTATTCTGCGCGCAAATGCTCCGGCTACTTGCGTGAAAAAAACTTTGCCGTATTTTGTCGCTATACCGATTTCATTCCGTTCGTTTTCTTTATCGGCTTTATCGTTGTACGCGGTTAAAAATTTTCCGTTTACGTAATTTAAATATTCTACAGTTCCGGAAATCGGAATTCTGTTAACGTGAACGTCAAAAGGGGACATGAAAATAGAGAGCTGAACGGCTTCCCCCTTAATATACTTATCAGAAACCACATCTTTAATCAGCAGCACTTTCCCGTCTGCGGGGGAAAGAAAAACGCCTTCAGTTTTGGGCGGAGTTCTATCAGGGTCGCGAAAGAAAAAGAGAGTGAAAATTAAAAATCCGCCGGCGGCAATTATTAACAGATATTTCAACCAGTCTTCTTTAAGAAAAAGGGAAAGTACGATAATCAAAAATGAAAGTATCGTTATTGTAATTAGGGTTGAATACCCGTATTTAGTAAACATATTTTTTTATCTTATGAATATTAAGTTTAAATAAATTATATTTTAAAATTGAAGTCAAAAAATATTAAAATATAAATCTAAATCATAGAAGAAAATTAGGAGGTACGATGTTGAAAGGCGGAATGCAGGGAATGATGAAACAGGTGCAGAAGTTGCAAGCCGATATGGAAAGAAAACAGCAGGAATTAAGGAATAAAACCGTTTCCGAAGAAAGCGGCGGCGGAATGGTGCGCGCGACAGTTAACGGGCAGAAAGAATTGATTTCACTTGAGATAAACGATGAAGTTATTTCCGTTGAAGATAAAGAAATGCTTGAGGATTTGATTGTCGCCGCTGTTAACAAAGCGATTGAATCAGCATCAAAAATGGCGGAAGAAGAAATGGCATCTTTGACCAAAGGTATTATTCCTCCGGGAATGAATATTCCGGGATTATAATATGCAGATTGCCGAACCGCTGCAGATTGCAATTGACGAATTGAGCAAATTGCCAACGATCGGGAAAAAGTCGGCGCAACGACTTGCCCTTTATCTTCTTAACAGAGATGAGGAGCAGGTTCAAAGACTTGCCGATGCGCTGGTGAATCTGAAGAAGGACTTGCATTTCTGCAAACGCTGTTTTAATATTTCCGAAGGGGACTATTGCGAGATATGTACGAACGAGAAAAGGGACAGTTCGATTATCTGCGTTGTGGAAAGCGTCAACGATGTTATTTCGATTGAAAAAACTAATGAATATAACGGTTTGTATCATGTACTCGGAGGCGTTCTGAATCCGCTTGCGGGAATAAACGTTGAAGACCTGAAAATTAAGGAGCTTTTGCGCCGGCTTCAAACCGAAGAAGTTAACGAAATTTTTCTCGCTCTTAATCCCGACACCGAAGGGGAAACTACGGCTCTTTACTTGGCGCGTCTGTTAAAACCTATTGGCGTAAAGATTACCCGCATTCCCACCGGACTTCCGGTAGGCGGCGATTTGGAATTTGCCGACGAAGCCACAGTCGGAAGGGCGATATTATCGAGAGTAACTTTGGAATGAAAATCGACGCAATTAAATATTTCGTGATTTTTCTTATTGCTCTTTTTCTTTCGTCGTGTGATTTGATATCGACAAGGGAAGCCGAGCCGCCTAACACATCGCGGAATAATTTTTTGCCTGCTACGTCGCCCGAAATTCTTTTTACAAATCTTACGAACTCCTTTAAGGATAAGGTCGCCGAAAATTATATTGCTTGTTTTGCCGACCCGGCGTTTACCGAGAAGCAATTTACTTTTGTCCCGACGGTTAGCGCGTCTGCAATTTTTGCGGCGTTTGCAAATTGGGACTTAACTTCGGAACGAGGTTATTTTACGAATTTGGTGAACACGCTTCCTCCGCAAACTCCGGTTATTTTAAGTTTGTCCGAGCTGGGGAGTTCGCAATATCCGGACAGCTCGGTTTATGATTTTTCTTACGTTATCAATACAAACTTCTCGTCTGAAAATATATCCGAAACGTATGAAGGGAATTTGAAATTCACTTTGGTTTTAGATAGCAGGCAGCAGTGGGTTATTTCCCGCTGGGTCGATTATGAACAAGCTGGGAAACCGAGTTGGAGCGAATTGAAAGGGAGGATGTATTAGCAGGGGAATTTTTGTTATACTGCTTTTATTTACTTTTGTATTCTACGGGTGTAATCCTTTTGCTCCCAAATTCGATGAGAATCTATCCGACCGTTCGTCGTTGATTTCCGACCAGAAGAATATCGAAGGCGTTTTTACGAATTTACGATATGCTTATACTTTTCAGGATACTTTGATTTACGGTAAAGTTTTAAGTCCCGATTTTATTTTTACTTATCGCGATTACGATAACGGCATTGATATTTCCTGGAATCGGGACGAGGAAATGAGAGTTACCAACGGACTTTTCCAAAGCAGTGAAAATCTGGATTTGATATGGAACAACATCATTTCAATTTCGGATGATTCTACAAATATTGTCCGAAGTTTTAATTTAACCGTTACATTCAATCCGACGGATATTATTTTTGTGGATGGACGCGTGAATTTTCAGTTAGAGAAGGATAATAATGGAAAGTGGCTTTTAACCAACTGGATTGATGAGTCAAATTATTAGGAGTTTGAGTTACTAATAGAAAGCTTAGTATAATCTAAAATTGTCATATTGAGTTTGCCTCCGCGAAGGTGGAAGCCGTCCGAAATATCTCTAAATTTGGTATAATTACAGGTTTTGAGTCTCCCGCTCCACCTTAGCGGAGGATCAGAATAACATTTTATTGGGTTATGCAAAGGTTTCTAATAAAGTATTGACAATAATAAAAGCGGCATAGTTTAGGAAAAATAAACAGATGAAATTGTTAATTAAGGAAACTTTCAGAATACTTAAGGGGAATTTATCGTCGTCTCTTTTTGTGTTTCTTCTGCAGGGGATTGCGGCGTTATTTCTTTTTGCGGCGTTATTCTGGGCATTGAATTTTTCTTCACTGAAATTGAGAATGCAGAATAAGTTCGAAGCGAAGATTTTCCTAAATCAAGATATTTCAGTTGATAAAATCAAACAGATTAGAAATTTTTTATCGGCATCAAAGAAAGTAAAAAAAGTTACTTTTATCAGTAAACGAGAGGCTAAAAAGATTTTCAGTTCACGGTTCGCAGATATTGAAAAGGATGTCCTCAATCAAATAGAGCTTCCACCTTCGTTTAACCTGAAATTCGGTGGCAACGTTAGTTATCCCGGAATTATGAGCT
>JALWEC010000090.1 GCA_027036655.1 Melioribacteraceae bacterium | reverse complement strand
ACTTTATTCGTTAAATCATCTTCCCCGAATTTATCCGAACTTATAAGAGTTGTTCCCGCAATCTCATTTTCCGAAGCCGCCTCTTTTGCAACCAACGATAAACTCTCCGAAACAGATGTCATTTCCTTTATCAATCTCTCTTTTACCGGACTGTCGGGCAATTCTTTAATTTGCGCTACAATCCGGCTAACTTTTTTTGTCAATTTAACGGAGTCAATAGTTTCCGAACTTTCCGCTATTATTTTCTTTACTTCATTTTTCAGATTTGCAACACTCTTCACAAAATTGCTCTTAACTTCAGATTTTGCAACGGAAACTTTCTCCAAACTTTTGAGCGCCTTCGTTAATTTTTCAGTTGTTTCAGCCGGAAGCTTTTCACCTTTTTTAACCGATGACAAACTTTCCGAAATTGACTTTAATTCGTTAACCAATTCCGTTTTAACATCCGCGAATTTCTCTTTTGTAAAAGCAGAGTTTATGTCTGCGGCTTTAATTCCGCTCAGAATTTCTTCCGCCTTACTCGCCAAGCCGCCCGATATATTTCCTTTGGTTTTCAAATCGGAATTGATTTCCTTAACAAGATTTTCCAGCCGGGAGCTTAATTTTTTCATTTCCGGAAATTGTGAAACTTCTTCCGCAAGATTTTTAATTCCCGATTCTATTTCCTCTCCGATTTTTGCAAAATTATCCGAGGATAAATTTCCGCCGGAAATCTTTTCCAAATTCCGCAGAACAGCGTCAACCTCCTTCGATATTCCGGGAGAAGCCGAAACTTCATTTTTAAGTGAGGACAAACTTTCGGAGAACGATTTCAATTCGTTTACAAGCGCTTTCCTGAATCCGTCAGCCGGGGCTTTTCCTATTTCGGACAAAAGCTTATCCGCTTTCTCTTTTATATTTGATATCGTCCCGCTTGAAAACGCCTCGCCCGACGCTATCCGCTTTTTCACATCTTTAATAAAATCGGAAGTTGATTTTAAAAGATTTGTAAACTCCGCTTTGCTTAAGATATTCCTTTTCGTCCCTTTTGAAACGTTTTTCATCAGCTTGGAAGTCTGCTTCTCGCCTGAAAGCATTTCCAGCGATTTCCCCGCTGCGTCAGATGTTTTGGAAGAAGAAGGAACGACTACCGATATTGCATAAAATCCTTCGGGATTTTTTTCTCCGGCAGAATCTTTGATTTTTCCGTGTTTGCTGAAACCGGAATCTTTCCCCGCGCTTTCAGTAACAGTAAGAAGAAATTTCATCCCGCTTTTTCCCGCACTACCGGAAATTTCCGGCTGAGAAACTTTCACGGTTAAATCGGTTTCTCCGTTATTGAGCAATAAAGAAAAATCACTTCCCGAAGCAATTTTCCGTTGCAGCTCGGCAATCGCTCCTTTAACGCTAATTTGTTGTTGACCGCTTTTCCCCAATATACCGCCAATCTGCATTAGTAAGTTCTGTAATTCCCCTTCGCTAATTTGTAATGCGCCTGTTTCTCCGGTTTTAATTCCCGTTTTTCCCGCGCCTGACAAATTTTTAATTACATCAATTATTTTATCAATAGATGAAGAATCAATATTTCCCGTCAAGACCGGGAATCCGGATAACGCTCCGTCTCCCTTTTCGTTTTCCGCCGCCAGTTTGGAGGATAGGACGTTATTCTTTTGTGAATAGACATTCATTATATCGGCAAACAGATAACTTACGTTTGAGATTTTCTGCGGACGAGCGAAATAAGCAAGTTCCCCGCTCTCATTTGTCTCGAAAAATACCGAATTGAAAACCATTATTTACTCCTTGTAATCTTAGCAATTTTTTGAGGCGTCAAGTAACTTAAAATATCAGCCGCCTGTTTCTTCTTCATTGCAAATATTAAATCGTGTGCTACATTATCGGAATAAATTTGTAAAATTTTAGCCGCACGCGACGGTTCCAGGCTGCTGAGTAATTTTGCGTTACTTTTTACCCACGCGATATAGTCTTCATCTATTTTAGTTTTAAACTTTTCTTTAAGCGCTTTTTTCTCGTCTTCCAACTTTTTTATTTGCGAATCCTTCTGTTTTATCACATTATCTTTGGCAAGTACGGACTTCATCGCTTTATCCAGACTCTTCAATAAAGCTTTATCTTTTACTACAACTTCGTAAACCGTATCAATTTTTTTCTTGAAATACATTTTGTGCAATGTATCGAGAAGCGCGGGTTTAAAAGTGTCGTCCATATATTTCTGAATTTTCCAGTAATCTTTCGAGGCAAAAACCACCTTGTGTGTAACAACTTTTTTTACGGGGCGCGGCGTAAAATCGAAAGCCCAAATATCTCTGAACTCCCAGTTCGCCATAATAATCAAAGCCGAAACGGCTACAAACGCCACTGCAAAAATTAGCGAGGCTACAATTATATTTTTCATTAACTGTTTTTCCTTATATATCTTTTTGTAGCTATATCATCAATTTCCAATTGTTCGAGTCTGTTTTCTTCTTTAATAAATTCATTGAGATGTTTTTCACCGAGAATTTCAAAAACCTTTTTCTCTTTAGATTTTTCTTCCAACTCTTTTAATTTTACTTCCCGTTTTTTATTCAGTTCAACTATTTCTTCTTCAACTTTCCCGATTTTTTCATCTAACTGCATCAAATAATCTTCATTAAGCTGAACGTCGATTATCTTTGTCCTTCGCGGCTCATCTTTTTTATCGATAAAATTAGCTTTTTCAATTTTAAGCTGAGATAAGAAATCGATAACCTTTTCAATCTCCAAATCAATTTCAGCCAATTCTTTTTGAACCTGCTTTTCCAAAATTCTTTTAAGGTTTTCTATCGACTTATATTTATACTTAAACTTTCCCATTGATTACACCAGCGGCTGTTCTATTATTGAATTCAATCTTGCAACCGTCGCATCAAAATCTGATTTCTCAAACATATCCTGTTTCATAAAACTTCTTAAATCTACAATTTTATTCAGCGCGTGATCAATAGAAGGATTGCTTCCTTTAACGTACGCGCCTATGTTTATCAAATCTTCAGCTTCGTTGTATGTCGCCAATATTTCGTTAAACGCCATCGCTCTTTTTTTGTGGTCGGTGGAAACTACCTGAGGCATTACCCTGCTTACGCTCTGCAACGGATCAACCGCCGGGAATTGTCCTCTGTTTGCAATTTTTCTCGAAAGAACAATATGCCCGTCCAAAATTGAACGCACGGCGTCGGCAATAGGCTCCGTCATATCGTCGCCATCGACAAGAACCGTGTAAAATCCTGTAATGCTTCCCACCTCCGACGTACCGGCTCTTTCAAGAAGTTTAGGCAAAATTGCAAAAACCGAAGGAGTATATCCTTTCGTTGTCGGCGGCTCGCCGATTGTCAGTCCGATTTCCCTTTGCGCCATGGCAAAACGAGTTACCGAATCCATCATCAGCACAACGTTTTTTCCCTGGTCTCTAAAATATTCCGCAATTGTAGTCCCGATAAACGCCGCTTTTATTCTCATTAAAGCGGGTTTATCGCTGGTTGCCACAACGACAACCGAGCGTTTTAATCCTTCCTCGCCCAAGTCGTTTTCGATAAACTCTCTAACTTCTCTACCTCGCTCCCCTACAAGCACAATAACGCTGATATCAGCCGAAGTATTACGCGCAATCATACCGAGCATAACGCTTTTCCCCACGCCGCTTCCGGCAAAAATGCCGACTCTCTGTCCGTTCCCGACGGTCAAAAGTCCGTCGATAACTCTTACTCCGGTTTGAAGAGGCGTTTCGATTCTCTTACGCGACAGCGGATTTGGCGGGTCGGCATGCACCGAACGGAATTTCTCATAATTAATATCACCTTTTCCGTCAATCGGATTACCCAAGCCGTCAATTACTCTGCCGAGAAGTTCGTTCCCGATCCCGATTCTAAAACTTTTTCCCGTTGCAATAATTTCGCAAGAAGGAGAAATATTTTCAACTTGTCCCAATGCAATCGAAAGCACTTTGCCGTCTTTAAATCCCACAACTTCGGCTTTACTTACTTCGCGTCCGTCATGGTCAATTATCGTACATATTTCGCCCAAAGTTGCCTGAGGACCTACGGAAACAATAACCAAACCGACTATATCGGTAACCTTTCCGTTCATCCGGAAAAGCTGAGTTCGTTCAATAACTCTGTTGAATTCCGATATATATTGTTCAGCTATCTGCATTTACGTCTTCTTTCAAAAATTTCAGTTCCAGTTGTTTAATTACTTCGTTTAACTGCGAACTTATTCTCGCGTCAATATTTCCGAGTTCGGTTTCAACGCAACATCCGCCCGGTTCAACCGACGAATCGGCTTCGAATCGTATTTTGGTAAATGCCGGATTATTACCAATGCCATCTTCATTGGCTTCGAGAATTTCCTTATCGCGAGGATTAATTCTCACAAGTATTTTATCCGACGCAATTACCTGCGTCAGAGCTTCTCCGAGCGTTTCCCGGATAATCGAGCGCTCGGAAATCTCTTTCTTCAATATTTTGGAAGCAATATTTCCGGAAGTCTCAATTACGATTTTGGCAAAAGCCTGTTCATATTCGGCAAACTGATTCTCCATCTCGGTAAGAATATTGTAGAATTCCTCGTTTTTCTCCAACAGTAGCTGATCATATTTTGCTTCGGTTTCTTCCACGCCGCTTTGAAAACCATCGTTAAATCCTCGCTTATATTCATTCTCGAGTTTTTTGGAAAGAGCCATCTCGTCGCTCTCTTCCAAAAAGCCTCCGTTTTTCTTTGATGAGGATTCTATCATAGAAGCTTTCACCGGCTTCTTTTTTTTAATATTTATTTTAACAAAATCAGACATATACTTCCTCTGCGCCGCCGCGGAAACTGATTGTTATCTGCTCTTCTTCCTCGAGGGTTTTAATAACATCGACAATTCTTGCCTGTGCGCCTTCAACTTCTTTCAGTTTAACCGGTCCCATAAACTGTAGCTCTTCTTTCATAAGATCGGCAGCACGTTCGGACATATTGCCGAATATCTTATCCTGTACCGCTTGATCGGCAATTTTAAGCGCGAGAGCCAAATCTTTTCTGTCAACCTCTTTAAGTATTCTCTGGATATCTTTGTCGTTAAGATGGAC
>JALWEC010000089.1 GCA_027036655.1 Melioribacteraceae bacterium | reverse complement strand
AATACGTGATAAAGAGAATTTTGGAAAAAGCGATAAGTACAAAGGTAAGAAAGCAATTGTGGAATTTGTTTCCGCGAATCCCACAGGACCTTTAACAGTAGGGCACGGACGGAACGCGGTTGTCGGGGATACTATCGCTAACCTTCTTGAAGCAATCGGTTACGACGTTGACAGAGAGTATTACTTTAATAATGCGGGTAGGCAGATGCGCGTACTCGGAGAATCTGTGCGTTTGCGTTATCTTGAACTACTCGGAGAAAAAATTGATTTTCCCGAAGAGTATTATCAAGGGGAGTATATAATCGATATCGCCCGGAAAATTCTTGATGAAAAAGGGGATTCGTTAAAGGAAGTTGAGGAAGTAGCTTATTTTAAGGATGTTGCCGAGAATGAAATATTTGAGGATATTAAAAACACACTTAAAAGATTAAAAATTGAAATGAAATCATTTTTTAATGAGTTTTCACTTTATGAAGAAGGAAAGATTGAAGAAGTTTTAAAGATATTTAAAGATAAAGGAATGTCCTACGAAAAGGATGGCGCTGTTTGGTTAAAACTGACCGAGCTGGGAAATGAAAACGATAAAGTAATTGTGAAGTCAACCGGCGAGCCGACTTACCGTTTGCCCGACATTGCTTATCATACTACAAAATTTGAGCGTGGCTACGATTTGATTGTTGATTTGTTCGGCTCGGATCACTCGGCTACTTATCCGGATGTACTTGCCGGATTGAAATTTCTTGGTTACGACATATCTAAAATTAAGGTGTTGATTCATCAGTTTGTTACGATTATGGAAAACGGCGAAGTCGTTAAAATGTCAACAAGAAAAGCAAATTTTGTAACTCTGGACGAACTGATTGACGAAGTAGGCAGTGATGTTGTGCGCTACTTTTTTATTATGCGCAATATGTCGAGTCATCTTAATTTTGATTTGTCGCTTGCAAAAAAACAATCTGATGAAAACCCGGTTTTCTATTTGCAATACGCACACGCGAGAATTGCATCGATACTGAGAATGACTGCCGGTGAAGGACTTAAGCAGTCGATGGAAAATTTGAACTTGCTTACAACCGATTCCGAAATGAATCTGATGCGCAAGCTTTCTCATTTTAAGGACGAACTTCTTTACGCTTCGGAAAATTACGAACCGCACCGCGTGGCAAATTATCTCGAAGAATTGGCTTCGATGTTTCACAAGTTTTATACGGAATGCCGTATTATCGGCTCGGAAAAAAATCTTGCCGAAGCTCGCATTGCGCTTGCCGTTGCGGTGCAGCAGGCAATTAGAAACGGATTAACGCTGCTTGGAGTCGAAGCGCCGGAACGGATGTAGTAAAGTGGTCATTGGTCAATAGTAATTAGTTATTGGGAAAGTGATAAACTGATGTATCTTTAAAACAAATTGTTTTCCGAAAACCATTCTGGGTTTAGTAATAATTTTAACCGGACAAGATGTAGAAACAGATTCTTTTATTACTGAGTATCAGAATAACTCACTTGATTAGAATTGCGAATACTCATCACTCATAACTCATCACTCATAACTTAAAACTCATTGCGCTTTGTTACGTCAATATTTATTTTGTAAAGAAAAATTTAGGATATTATTATGAACGTCGATAAAGATTTATCTTCAATTCAGGAAGCA
>JALWEC010000088.1 GCA_027036655.1 Melioribacteraceae bacterium | reverse complement strand
GTCAGCAGATTAAGCTTCAGATATTGCCGCGAATCGGAAAAATATTCCCAATCCGGAAGAAAACCGAAAACCGTAGAACTTAACTCCGATTTACGAGCTTCGGGATTCCTGTAACTTTTATAAGGAGTAATTTCAATTCCTTTGTTATTACTGTTGCCGTGATATTTATCATAAAAATATTTATGAGAGCTGATTTTCTGTGCGGAAAGAAAGGAGGACATCAAAATTAATAGAAATAAGATTTTTCTCATATTTATTCCGGAAGATTGAATTGTAAAATTTTTCATTTATATATATATTAAAATATTCAATTAAAAAAAAGGAGATAACATGATTTCAGAAAGAATGGCTGCGGAACTTAACAAACAGATTACAGCCGAACTTTATTCATCATATTTGTATTTGTCTATGTCCGCCTGGTGCGATAACGCGGGCTATCGCGGATTTTCATCTTGGATGAGAGTTCAAGCCGAGGAAGAATACGCCCATGCAATGAAATTTTACGATTACATGCTTGACGTAGGCGGAAAAATTGTTCTCGACACAATCGAAAAACCTCAAACCGACTGGGATTCCCCTTACGAACTATTTGAAGCGGTTAAGGAACATGAACTTTACGTAACAAAACTGATTAACGATTTGGTCGCGGTAGCGATCGAAGAAAAAGATTACGCTACAAATATCTTCCTGCAGTGGTTTGTAACCGAGCAGATTGAAGAAGTTGCAACCGCTTCGGAGATTATTGATAAATTTAAGATGATTGGCAAAAATAAAGAAAGTTTCTACTTCCTCGACAGAGAATTGGGAGAAAGAGGAGCGGCTTCGCAAGGTTAACGTTTATTTCAGATTTATTTGCATTTTTTAAGAAAATCTCTTATAATTTAAGACTGTAATTATAATTTTAGACTGGAGTAAAATATGTCAAGAAAATGTGAAGTAACCGGCGTAGGACCAAGAAGCGGAAACAACATCTCGCATGCGCACAATCATACGAAAAGAAGATTTTTACCTAATCTGCAAAAGAAAAGAATTTGGGTACAAGAACTGAATAAATTTGTTACCGTTAAACTTTCAACCAGAGCATTGCGCACTATTGCAAAGAACGGAACAGCTGATCTTGCGAAAATGATTCGCGATAAAAAAATCAAAGTAAGATAATTTAGAACATTGTTAGATTATGATTCTTATAAAAGCCCTTAATCGGGCTTTTTTTATTTTTAGAAGGCTTTGCTAAACCTAACCCGGACAAGCCGGAACCAAAAAGGGAGATAAGCTGAAAAGAATCATCTCCGAAAGGATTTTACTAATGAATGTCGGCGGGGTAAATCCCAACGAAAGGAGGTCGGGACAAGTTCGGAGGTTTTTCACTTCATCAGTTCTTAATAGCGATATTATCTCGGCGACTTTATGAATGCCAATATTGGTAGAATTAGATTTAAAGTCTTACTCCGCCGGGGCGGATTACGTATCGTGTCAACATATCTAAGAGGTTGTTCATAACATTATCCCAAAGAGAAGTAACTCCGTAGGAGTGTTACCTCTGTAATAAATAAAGCGCGCTATTATCTATTAGCTCCGTAGGAGCGGCACTTCAATGCTTACGAGATAATCATTGTATTTTTTGTATCGCTCCTACGGAGCTTTTGATTGGAGATTAATTG
>JALWEC010000087.1 GCA_027036655.1 Melioribacteraceae bacterium | reverse complement strand
AAACCCGATAATTGAGGCGAGGGGAGTTCTTAATTCGTGGGATACATTGGAAATAAATTCGTTCTTTAAATCGTTAAGTTTTTCCAATTCGGTAACCTGCGCCGAAGCTCTGTCCCTTTCTATCGCTAGCAGTCTGTTTGCCTCGAGCAGCTTTTCATTCAATTCCTTTAATTTTCTTTCCTCTGTAAAAATCCGTTTCAGATTTTTTCCGTAGCCGATAACTCCCGTAACCTCGTTCCCGCTTTTAAGCGAAACGGCTGTAATTTTATATGGGATTTCTTTCATCAGCGAATCAATCATTTTAACATCGAACGATACGGCGTCGCTGCTCTTTAATATTTTTTGGAAAGCTATCGCCACCGCCGGTTTATCCTCTTCCGATATAAACTCAAGAAAATGCTTCCCTATCATATCTCCGGGATTGTAGCCAAGCTCAACCGCGCTTTGATCGTTAATCACCATAAAATAACCGGAGCGATTAAGGGAAAAAATAAGTTCGTTTGAAAGCTCAAGGAGAGTCTTAAATTTTTTATTTACAGTCTCGAGTCTGTTTCTTAAATTAATTTCGCGGGTAATGTCCAAAAGCGTTCCCACTACTCTAACGGGTTTCCCGTTTTTAACTATCGGCGCTACGGAATGTTGTATAAACCTCTCGATTCCGTTTTTATCTTTCATCCAATATTCAACGGTAGTTTCCATACCGCTTTCAACGGAGTTCTGCAATTTTCTGATTTTCCCGACATACTCGGGGAAAACACTCCGCAGCAAAAAGAATTTATTCCCCGTCAAATCTTCCCGTGTAAAGCCGAAAATATCAGTTAACGCCTGAGAAAAAAGGAAAATCTTATCCCCCGAAATACTCGCTTCGTAAAGCGGAACCGGCATTGCCTCAATCGATTCCTTATAAGCACCGAAAACGCTCAGTCCGGACTCATTTAACTTTGCTTGAAGTAATTCCTTAAAATATTTGCACGATGAAATACATTTCCGTGAAAAACCGTTTTTCTTTGAGGAAAAAACAATCAGGAGAAGCGTGCGGTTATCGGCGATGATTTTCTGAGAAAGAATAAATTTCAGCGAATCGTCAATTATTTCATATTCCGAAAATTCATTTTCCGAAATAAGAAGCGGGTTTTCATCCAATCTGCTGAAAATCAGATTGAGAGAATCGAGAGTTAAAATTCCCGCGCAGCCTTTTTCAAGCTCGGCAAGCTGATTAAAGCGGTCCTCTTCTTTTTCAAAAAGAACGATTTTCTCACTATTGGCGACAAGGGACAATATTTTAAGTATATTTTTCAATCTTCTCTCTCGTGATTCCTACTATAAAAATAAGAAAAAATTTATGAGTTTTAACATACTTTCTCAAAATAATACACATAAAATGAGACACACAAACTGAAAACGGAAATTGAAATTATTACCCCAAGATTGTCATTAGAAAAATTTTTCTGCTCTAAAACTCGAATAACAAAACGTTTTTTGTAGCGTAGATTGCTTGCAATCCGTAAAAAAACAAACATAACGCTAAATTATTTATTGCCACTATCCGCCCTGGCGGGAGAAGAATCTCATAATCGGTAATCATATCGAATTTAAAGATATTTCGGACGGCTTACACTCCGCTCCCAACAAAAAGCAGTTGGGACAAGCTTGGCTCACCC
>JALWEC010000086.1 GCA_027036655.1 Melioribacteraceae bacterium | reverse complement strand
CTGTTCGCGAATCAAACCATTAATAAATTTGTTTTCCGCGGATTGGGATTTAAAATAATTTTCTATTCTGCCGGTATTATCATCGCCGGGAACAGCTTTATTAGCAACGCGTTCCGAAGAAGCGCAACCGAACAAGAATAATGCTAAGACGTAAAAGAGAGCTAATTTTTTCATAACCCAAAATTTTTAGTTTAATTTTATAAATTAGGGAAATCGTAATTAATTTGCGGAAATAAATTTGATTTAATTGCAAATACAGATATGTCCGTATCTATGATAATCAGGCAAAGTTACACTTTCAACAATAATTAACCGAGCCGATTTTTATAAGAAATATTCCAAAGCAAAACTTTTTCCGGTTAAAAGATTATGTCATCCTCAATTGTTTGGAGTAAGTTTAAGTAACTTTCGTATCTCTCCTCAGTTATTTTGCCGTTCTCAACAGCCGCGCGAACGGCGCATCCGGGCTCGTGAAAATGAGTGCACGAATTAAATTTACATTCGGGAATAAAATCCCCGAACTCAACAAAGTAATGCCCCAAATCCTCCTTTTTAATTCCGAACGGCTCAAGCTCGCGAACGCCGGGTGTATCGATTATCTCGGTATTATTTTTCAAACGAATTAACCGACTTGTTACGGTTGTGTGCTTTCCCTTTCCCGAAAAATCGCTGATTTCCCCGATCTTTAAGTTTATTCGCGTATCAATTTCATTTGCAATTGAGGATTTCCCCACGCCTGATTGTCCCCACAGCAAAGTAGTCTTCCCCGCTATCAAATCTTTTACGGCATCGATGTTCATCTGCTCTTCGGCACTTGTCAGAACAACCTTATATCCCAAATCGCAATAAAGCTTTTCCCATTTTTTGTATTCTGCCGGCTCAGCCAAATCAATTTTATTGATAAGAAGCGCAAATTCCACATTACTGCTCTCGGCAATTACAATCATTCTGTCAACAAAGCGATTATTGAATTCAGGTTCATGAATACTTGCGACATGAATAAACAAATCGACATTAGCCGCAATTATTTGTTCTAATCTTCCCCCTCTGATTCCCGAGCCTCTAATTCTCGGGGCTTTCCGGGATATATAATTGACGCGATCCCCAATTTTTTTTATTATCCCATGCTCTTCGGTTGAAAGCTCAACCTCCACGTAATCCCCGACGGCAACGATATCGAGAGTTCTAAGTTTATCTTTTTTAAGATTATACTTTTTCTTAAATTTTCCGGGAAGCGAACATCTAAGCTCTTTACTCTTTTCAGTAAGGACGTAAATATCCTTGCTTTCAATTCTAACTACTTTTGCTTTTATCATCGGTTATTATTTTAATTTATTTTATTACAAAATATAAAAAGAAAGGGATGATGAAACCATTCCGATTTCACATCCCTTTTGCAGCTTTTAGAAACCTTTGCATAACTTAAATTTGTCATATTGAGTTCGCCACGGCGAAGGTGTAAGCCGTCCGAAATATCTCTAAATTCGGTATAATTTCCAGTTTTGAGATTCTTCATTCCGCTCCGCTCCATTCAGAATGACATATAAAGTAGGTTATGCAAAGCCTTCTTTTATATTAAAATTTAGAATTTGTATTTCAACGATGCGACGATTTTCAAATCCGTTACATCTCTGTTAACTCTCGCTACGCCCTCTCCGTAAA
>JALWEC010000085.1 GCA_027036655.1 Melioribacteraceae bacterium | reverse complement strand
GTTTCTCCTGAAACTCTTTTTTTGAACAGACGTTCGATAAATCAAGTCGCTCAAGGGAAAGTCCTCCTTCGATCAAATGAAGATGAGCGTCATAGAACTTAGGCGCAACAAACTTCCCGTACAGATTAATAACACTTGAACTTTCATCGGCAAATTTTTCCGCATCTTCATTTTTTCCGAAAAAGAGAAATTTTCCGTCGCCGACAACCATCGCCTCTTTCTGCGAAAAATCGCCCTCTGCGCCGATGATTCTTCCGTTGATGTAAATCTCCTTTTTCAAACCGAAATTCTAAAAATTAATCTTTTCATTTTTCGAAATTGATTCTTCGGCCAATTTCTTTTTGTACTCCGTTATTTTATTCCGTAAGTTCTCATCGGAAAGCGCAAGCATTTCAACTGCAAGAATTGCGGCGTTCTTTGCCCCGTCAATGGCGACAGTAGCAACCGGAACTCCGCTCGGCATCTGAACGATTGACAAAAGTGAATCCATTCCGTCCAGTTTTGATTTAATCGGCACTCCGATTACGGGCAAAATTGTATTTGCCGCTGTTACTCCCGCAAGATGAGCGGCGCCTCCGGCTCCGGCAATAATCACCTTTACGCCCCTTCCCGCCGCCTCTTTGGAATACTTTGCGTGCTCATCCGGAGTGCGATGCGCGGATAAAATTTTAACTTCAAAAGAAATGGCAAATTCCTTCAACAAATCCGCCGCTTTTTTCATAACGGATAAATCGGAATCGCTTCCCATAATAATACTGACAACCGGATTTTTCATTTCCCACCATTTTGATTTAATAAAAACTTATTATGAAATATAAGTATTGGAATACAAATCCGACAGAACTCTTTAACGAAACAAAACCAAAGTTTTCACACAAATGCCGAGGGGAAACTCCAAGTTTAAGTTAATCTCCGATTTTTAAAGTAACGCGGCATTCAACATACACGGCTTGTCCAACAAATTTCTTAAAGAGGAAAAAAGGAATTTCTATTTTTTTCTGATTGAGCCTGCGCCGGAAACATGCTGATTAATAAGTTTCGGATTACCGACATAGGTTAAATCCGCGGCTCCGCTGACGTCGGCATAAAGCGCGTTTGTAACGTTAATAGTTCCGTTGGCGGCTCCCGAAACTTCTATTTTAGTCGTTTTGGTAACAAGGTTTTCCGCGTCAAGATCAGCCGCGCCTGAAAGATCCACCTTAAACAAATCCGCCGCGCCGCTCAATGTGGCTTCCGCAGCTCCGCTTATGTCGAGACTTAACATATCCGTTTGGATTCCGTTAACGACCAAAGTATTTGCTCCGGATAAGTCAACTCCGTTAAGCCGCTTGGTTGTAATCTCGACAAGTAATTTTCGCGTGGGAGAAACGTTCTTACGCGTAGAAAGATAAAGAGTGTTATCCTTTACTTTTATTCTAACATACTTCATCAGATTGGAATCGGTAATCAATCTGAGTTCGGGCTTATCCCCAAAATTAACTTTTATGTAAAACGCGCCGGAAGCTTCAATTAAACGAAAATTCTCAACCGGAATTTCTTTAACCGTAATATCGCCGTTTCCTCTTACTTTATGAAAACCGCATCCTGCAGCTAACGTAAGTCCAACAACTAATAACAACGCTTTGCTTAAAATTTTCATCTTCTTTCCCTTTTTGAAAATTATGACGAAGAATACCGTAAAAAGTTTTAAATTATTATTCGGGAAAAAATTTAATAAAGAATATTAAGTTCAATATTTCGGAAAGCCCTTGAAAGAAGAAAAGTTTTACAAATTACTCGACGAAGCATTTGACCATTTATGGAACGGACGTTTCAGACTTGCGCTTCCTATTGCCGAGAAACTTGTAAACGATCGCCCGAACGACAGTAAAGTTGCAATCTGTTACGCTTGGGCGCTTCTTGAAAACGGCGACCCTGTCGGCGCAATGGAATACGCCAATTCCGCCGTTGAACTAAACCGCGATCCTCTTATTTCAAATCTCTATCGAGGTTATCTCCTAATGCGGATGAGTATTTTTGAAGGAGCTATCGCAGACCTCGAAGTTGCGCATCGCGAACATTTAAAATATTTTGTCTGGAGTTTGGAGAATAAAGCAAAAGCATTTGCCGGATTAAATAATTTTGACGAAGCTCTCGAACAAATTTCTCTTGCGTTAAATCTTGACCCTACAAAAAATCCCACGCTCCCCGAGCGATACAAGTTATATGTACAAGCCGTTAAAGTTTCTCACGGAAATAAGAAACTTGATTTACCCTACGCAAAAAAAATTGTTGAATATTGCGAACGGGCTTTTAAGTATAAGGAATATTGGTTTCCACTCTATTTCTCGCGAAAAATTACAGCCGAAAAAGATTTGGCGGAATTACACGAAACAGCGCTGATATCGGAAATAGAAGCGATGTTTTATCTGTTCCAATACCTTCCGGCATTCAAAAAGGCGGAAGAATTAAAGGATCGTCTCTCAGGAAATCCGAGATTTGAAAAGGTTTACAAATTACTACTTCCGAGAGTTAAAAAGAAAAAATCCCTTATCTCAAAAACTTTGTTCGACGATGACAAGAAAAAAACAAAGGAGGAAAAACCTGTCAAGAAAATTGATAAATCTCTCCTCCGTTCCGAATCCCTTTTCTATCCTCACGAAAAAGGAGATGTTTTTAAACTTCAAATTTTTGACGAGAAAGATCCTTTCTTTGAAAAAGGAGTCGGTCCCTATTATTCATCTATCGATATCACTAAAAAGAAAAAAATTGCAGTTGAAGTAGTCTTTGCCAATCCTCTTTTTCGGATTGAAGATTCGGTAATCGAAGGAAAACTGGCTTGGTATGTTAACGATTTTCTAATTTCAACAAATGTTTTTGAAGTTCCGGTATCCAACGAATGGGATTCGGTTGTATTTTCACAACCGCTCGAAAACGACAAAAACTTCCGGCAGGAAGGACAGGGAAAAGTTGAACTTTATTTTGATAATTTCAAAGTTGCGGAAACGTATTTTATTCTTTCGGATAAAGATGAAAAGATTATCGCGAAACCGCAGCCGGGAAAAGAAGATGAGAAAGGCGATAAAGAAAAAACAGAGATTAAAAATAAACTAAGTTCTCAAAGTAAAATAATCGAACCTGAAGAAAAATCGATTGAAGAACTTCTGAAAGAGCTTGATGAATTTATCGGTTTGGAGTCAATTAAATCAGGGATAAGGGAATTAATTGACTATCTTAAATTTCAACAAAAACGTGAAAAGCTCGGATTAAAATCATCCGGAGAAGTTAATGTTCATTCTTTGTTTATCGGTAATCCGGGCACCGGTAAAACAACAATCGCCAGACTGATGGGGCAACTTTTCCGCGCAATGGGAATTCTTCCGAAAGGACACGTTGTTGAAGTTGATCGCTCCGCCCTTGTAGGAGAGTTTGTCGGACAAACGGCGCAAAAGACTGACCAGGCAATAGAATCGGCTCTCGGAGGAGTTCTTTTTATTGACGAAGCTTACACGCTTTACAAACCCGGAGGTAAAGATTTCGGACAGGAAGCGATTGACATTCTCCTTAAACGGATGGAAGATAAAAAGGGAGAGTTTATTGTAATCGCCGCCGGTTATCCGGATGAAATGGAATCTTTTTTGCAGGCAAATCCAGGACTGAAATCGAGATTCAACCGCAAGTTTATTTTTGAAGATTACACGCCCGATGAGATGATGAAAATATTCGAGCTGATGCTGAATAAAAACGAATATGAAATTAATGACGAAGCAAGAGAATTCCTTGCAAAAAAGCTACTCGAGCTTTACAGAAAAAGAGATAAAAATTTCGGCAACGCAAGAGAAGTGAGAAGAATCTTCGACAAGGCAAAACTTAATCTCAGCAAACGTCTCCTGAAATTATCGGAAGACGAATTGAAAGAAATTACAAAAGAGCAATTTTCTACATTCGTTCTTTCCGACATTGAAGAAGTCTTTTCCGAAGAAACCGCCAAAAACGTAAAACTGGGAATTGACGAAGAAGAGCTGAAAGCGGCGCTGAATGAGCTTAACAGCTTGATTGGTATTAACTCCATTAAGGAAGAAGTAAACCGGCTTGTGAAATTAGCTCGATATTTTGCCGAGCAGGGGGAAGACTTAAAAAGCAAATTTTCAGATCATATTCTCTTTTTGGGCAATCCCGGCACAGGTAAAACCACCGTTGCGAGAATTATCTCAAAAATCTTTTCAGCGCTTGGCGTTTTAGAAAAAGGGCATCTTGTTGAAACCGACAGAGAAGGGTTGGTTTCCGGTTTCATTGGGCAGACCGCCGAAAAAACAATGAATATGATTAACAAAGCAATGGGCGGAACGCTTTTTATCGATGAAGCATATACTCTCGTTAAACCTGGCGATGAAAAGGATTTCGGAAAAGAAGCGATTGACACTCTGCTGAAACAAATGGAGGACAACAAAGGAAAGTTCATAGTGATTGCCGCCGGTTACACCGATGAAATGAAAAGATTTATCGAAAGCAATCCGGGAATGAAATCTCGCTTCAGCAAAATATTTGAATTTGAAGATTACACTCCCGATGAACTAATCGAAGTTGCCGAAAAACTTTTCAAATCTAAAAACTTAACGCTTGATAAGAAAGCCGAAGAAAAGTTGCGTCTTTATTTAATGGAGCAATACCGCAACCGCGATAAAACATTCGGGAACGTCCGCCTTGTACGGAACATAGTTGAAAAAACTCAGCAGCAGCATCTTTTGCGCCTTGCAGATTTAACGCCGGATGAACGGGAAAAAATTCCGCAGAACTTGGTTACGGTTGAAGACATTCTCCCACAAATTTCCGAGAAGCGCAAAACGGAAAAGTTTGCCATTGAAGGAAATCCCGAAAAATTACAGCAGCTTCTTGAGGAACTGAATTCGCTGACAGGTTTGGATAACGTTAAATCCGAAGTTAACAGATTGGTTAAAAGTCTGAAGGTTACCAAGATGCGGCAGGAACGCGGCTTGAAAATTATCGACAGAAGTATTCACTCCGTTTTTACCGGCAATCCCGGTACGGGAAAAACAACTGTCGCCAGACTTCTCAGCGGCATCTACAAAGAATTGGGATTGCTTGAAAAAGGTCATCTTGTGGAATGCGACCGTTCCGCGC
>JALWEC010000084.1 GCA_027036655.1 Melioribacteraceae bacterium | reverse complement strand
GATTGATTCCGGTAAAACAACTTTCCCGATTCCGTCTCCGGGCATTGAAACTATTGTACGCATAATATGATTTCCTGTTTTTTGTTATAAATTATCTTAGTTGAAATTATATTAAGAAAGGAAATATTTCAAGAATAAAAATTTTACGGTTAAAATCTTTTTCTTGCCTAAATTAAAAAATTTCTTATAGAATATGATTAAAGGTTCAGAGGCGCAGAGGTTCATTTCAAATCCGTGTAAATCCGCCTCTAACCAAGAACCGGTCGGGGTAAACTTTGGCGAACTCAATATGACAAATTTACATTATGCAAAGGTTGCTTTCAATAAGTTTGCCCACTTTTCCTTAATGGCGGTCATTATAAATTTATCCCATAATGATAACTTTGGGATAGATCCTAATTTTGAGATTCTTCGTCTTGTCTGACGACTCAACTCAGAATGACAACGATGAACTAATTTTATATTATTATGTTTAACGAAGAACGGAGGGGAGAGCTTTTGGGATTACTCTTAAGTCAACCTTGGCGGATTACTGTTGTTTGTGATTCGGAAAAAAGAATAAACCGGGATTAATTTTCCCTAGTAAATATTCATCTTAAATATTTTTTTGATGTTTGATGAATTAGTTTTTCTATTTCTTTTTCGGTAACAGGCGTTTGTTTATTGTCAATCTCAACGACGAGCAAATAGCCGTTTCTTCTTCCGGTTTGTAAAATGGCATTAACCAACTTTAACTGATCGCTTCGGACAACGCGCCCTGATTCGGCATCCCAAAGCTCAACGCTGGAAAGGCAACCTGTTGTAGGCGTTAACGGATAGTAAGATTCTTTATTGTAGTATTGCGGGTTATCTGTCGAGCCGTGAACTACCAACTTGTTTCTTCCTAACTTGCCAGCAAAAAAAGTTTCGGTAAATCGGTTGTCGTCTCTTAAGTCTTCGGGAAGAAGTTTAAGATAAGAAGTTAACGACCATTTATCTTTCGAGAGTTTTCCGAAAGAGAATTTTACGGGACTGACTTCAAAAGGTAGTCGTGTAATTAATGCGGGAGTGGGTCCGATTGATTTTTTCTTCGACTGATAAAATCCTTGGAATGAAAATAATCCTTGCGGCGTATTTCCGTCTTCCAAAAAATATGGTAAATCTGCTACGGAATAACCGAGTTGCGGGATTGTGAAAAGTGTTGAATCATTTAGCATTAAGAAGGCGCCGTCAGGTTTTCGGATGAAAGTAAGCCCCGGTATTTTTCTGTTATGCCTTAGGAAGGTAAAAATCACAAGGTGGTTTTTCAGAAATGTTTTTTTTAGAATATCCGTTAGCTCACCTTTATTTAACGGGTTATAGTTTGAAAGTAAATCTTTTTGTGCGAGCTTTAAAATCAAATTATGATTGCCGGAAAATTTTGAACTCAGTTTCCTTGCAAGCGTAGAATCGGAAAAATTTTTATCCTTCAGATAATAAAGTGCATATACCGCAATCTTGGAATTTTTAGTTTGCGTAAATATAGAGTTAATCTGACTACGGAATTTATTGGGGTAGAGAGTTTTTGCCGTAATAATTGTACGAATTAACAAATGATTTGGCGCCCTAAAATTATTACTTAAAATATTTTCTATTGTCTTTTCGAGCTGAGGCGTTCTTACATAATAGAGCGCGGCTTGATATAACGCTTT
>JALWEC010000083.1 GCA_027036655.1 Melioribacteraceae bacterium | reverse complement strand
TGGGAAAAAGATAGCGGAAGTAAAACTCCCCGGCATTGGAACCGCGAGCGGTTTTTCGGGACAGAAAAACGATAAGGAAGTTTTTTACACATTCACATCGTTTACTTATCCGCCGACAATTTACAAGTACAATGTTGAAAAAAACAGCTCCGAGTTATTCAGAAAATCTAATGTGAAGTTTAATCCGGAAGATTACGAAACCAAGCAGGTTTTTTATAAAAGCAAAGATGGAACAAGGGTGCCGCTTTTTATTACCTACAAAAAAGGATTGAAATTAGACGGAAACAACCCGACGCTTCTTTACGCTTACGGAGGATTTAATATTTCGCTGACGCCGAGATTTTCCGTTACTCGAATTCCCCTTCTCGAAAACGGCGGAGTTTACGCAATGGCAAATATCCGGGGCGGCGGCGAGTACGGCGAAAAGTGGCACAAAGCCGCTATGAAAGAAAAACGCCAAAACGCTTACGACGATTTTATCGCGGCGGGGGAATATCTTATTAAGAAAGGATATACTTCGCATGAGAAATTGGCGATAATGGGCGGTTCAAACGGCGGATTATTAATCGGCGTTATTATTAACCAGCGTCCCGACCTCGCTAAAGTCGCCTTTCCGATGGTTGGAGTTATGGATTTGCTGAGATTTCAGAAGTTTACAATCGGCTGGGCTTGGGTGCCGGAATACGGTTCGAGCGACAACGAAAAAGAATTTAAATATCTGTATAAAATTTCTCCGCTGCACAATTTGAAAAAAGGAGTAAAATATCCGGCGGTAATGGTAACCACAGCCGATCACGACGATAGAGTTTTTCCGGCGCATTCTTTTAAGTATGCGGCAACATTGCAGGAGGACAACGCCGGACCGAACCCGACGCTGATTCGCATCGAAACAAAGGTCGGACACGGAGCCGGAACCAACGTTAAGAAAACAATTTCGCTATACACGGATATATATTCATTTATGTTTTACAATATGGGAATTACGCCTAAATACTAAGAAAGGAAAAAGATGAAACCGATAAAAATTGAACTGAATAAAGAAAAAGAAGAACTCTTGATTACTTGGGAAGATGGAAATACTTACGAGTACCCGCTTCGCTACCTGCGGGACGAATCTCCCGACGCGAACAACAAAGGGGAACATATTCTTTGGAAAACAATTCCGCCGCCCCCCAAAGGTCCCGACAAGGAAGGGAAGTATGAAATAAAAAATATTGAAGTAGCCGGAAATTACGCTATTCAGATAACATGGAAAGATGGTTACGGATACGGGATTTATTCATACGAACTTTTGCTTGAATGGGGAAAAATGCTGGCGGAAGCAAAAAAGAAAGAGACGGAATAAATATATAAATCAGATTATTGACAGTTGAATTCGAAGGATTCATTTCCTAACCTGTACGAGCCGGAACCAAAACGGGAGTAAAGCCGGGGGAAAATAATTTCCGAGAGCTTTACCAACAAGGACTTTTAAGAGTATTTAGTAAAATATTTATTAATATGTTACACTAACAAATGTCGGCGGTGTAAATCCCAACGAAAGGAAGTCGGGACAAGTTCGGAGATTATTCATTTCATCGGTTGTTATTTGCGATATTATTTCGGCGACTTTAAGAATGCCAATATTAGTAGAATTAGATTTTAAATCTTTCTCCGCCTGGTCGGATTAC
>JALWEC010000082.1 GCA_027036655.1 Melioribacteraceae bacterium | reverse complement strand
TCTGCAAACCTAATTACGTTCAAAACATGTTGCCGGTATTTTTCCGGATAGACGCCGCTCCATATTAAAACCGGCGACAAAAGAGAGTTAAACCTTTTGTACGCTTTTTCCCTCGTTAATCTTCACAATTTTCTTTTTCGTCGCCTTGGGGAATATATTCTTTTGGTTAGAGAAAAATATTTTTACAAGTTAGAATTTCGTTTTTTAATTAAGTGGGAAAATTATTTCTTTTACGGATAAAAAAAATAATGCGATAGTAGAACGCCTTATCGGTCTTTGGGCGTTTAATGAAGCGGCTTTCGGCGGAATTCTGCACGGGTTGCATCTTCCCGTAACGGGACTTTTCATCGGCGGATTATCCGTAGTGCTTATCTCGCTAATCGGATATTACTCAAACGACAGAAAAATGCTGATTAAAGGAATGCTGATTGCCGCAACGGTAAAATTTATCGTCGCTCCTTACACTCCGCTTAACGCTTATCTTGCTTTGTTTATTCAGGGCGGACTCGGCTGGGCGCTTTTCTCCGGAAAAATAAATTATAAAACAGCGGCGTTTTCCCTTGCTTTCGTAACGCTGCTGATTTCTTCCCTTCAGAGAATTATAGTCTATACTGTAGTTTTCGGTTTGACATTGTGGGATTCG
Organism: Melioribacteraceae bacterium; assembly: GCA_027036655.1. GTDB lineage: Bacteria > Bacteroidota > Ignavibacteria > Ignavibacteriales > Melioribacteraceae > WGAL01. The sequence goes on along the minus strand of JALWEC010000082.1, from coordinate 4,519 downwards.
ATTAATTTGTTTTACGATTTTGTCGTCAAACAACTTTATCTTCAGAATACATTTTTAGGCGAAATAAATTTCAGCTGGTTCATAGTCGTTTTTTATATTTTTCTGCATCTCATTGCCGGAATATTAATCGGAGTTTTCTCTGCGGGACTTCCGTATAAATTAGATAAAGCGCACAGGGAAAGGTTTATTCTAAAACAAAAAGCGCCCAATCCGGACGGGGCAACAAAGAGAAGCCGAAAACGAAAAAGCTTCCTTCGGAAACCTTCCGTTGTTCTCATTCTGTTAATTTCAATAGCGATGATAATCATTTCCTACTTATATCCGGAAGTGGGAAAATCGGAAACAAAAAAAATCTTGATTATGCTGATACGTTTTATTTCGATTCTGATTATCTGGTACCTGTTACTGCTTCCTGTCATTACAAAACTGCTGAAAAAACAGCTCGGTAAAACCAAAATTAAATACGGAAAGGAAATTGAGAATATTATTACAGGCTTTCCGGAAATCAAAAATATTGTTTTTGAAAGCTGGAAAATGACTAAACAGGAGAAAGGAATAAAAAAAATCGGAAACTTTTTCTTTTATATTATCGCTTTTATAATTTTTGCGGAATCAGAAAATGAAAGCTGATTCAATATTTATTTTAACCGGAAAAATCCACTCGGGAAAAACAACCGCCGTCGCCGAATGGAGTAAAACTAAAAAAGCGGGCGGAATTTTGCAGCCGGTTATTAACGGAGAGCGGTTTTTGGTTGATTTATCTTCGGAAGAGAAATTTAAAATGAATGCGGAAAACAACGAAGAAAGTATTTCAATCGGCGACTATGTTTTTTCCGCTTCGGCGTTCTTGCGCGCGCGCAGTGTTTTGAACAACTCCTTTTACTCCGACGCGGAATGGTTAATTGCGGACGAGTTCGGGAAATTGGAAATGAACGACACCGGACTTGAACCTGCGGTAAGCGAACTTTTGTTAAAAGTAAAAAATACCGGGGGGAAAAAACTCTTGATAATAATAAGGGATTATCTTGTTAATGATTTTTTAAAGAAGGAAAATTTATCTCCCGCCGATGTTTTCATTATTAACTCTCCCGAAAAACTTTTTTATATTTAGAACTTGTAAATTAATTTCTTTTTGTTAATTAAAGTGGCGTATGACTAACAACGATTTAATCAAAGTACTAATATTATTGGGCGGCATCAATGTGTTGATAGTCTTAGCCTATTTAATGAAGAAGATAAAAGGGATGCCCGGTTCAATCCCGAGAAAATTTCTACACATTACGGCAATTACCATAGCCGGCTACAGTTTTGTTTACATTTCGGATTCCGCTTACCTGTTGGCGCTCGGCGTACTGATTTTATTGGGCAATTACGTAATGTATAAAAAGGAAGTGTTTGAGAAAAACAAAACCGGAGAAAAAAACCTCGGCATTTTCTTTGTGCCGATTTCCTATTTGATTTTAGTTCTTACAATGAACGAACACCGAGAACTCGCAATGTTCTCAATGTTCATTATGGCTTTCGCCGACGCCGGAGCGGCGTTAATCGGAGAGTTTTTTCCCCTCGCGCCTTACACTCTCGGAAGCTCCCGCAAAACATTGTCCGGCTCCCTTACGTTTGCTTTTGTTACGCTTCTTCTTTTAAATTTATCTCTCTTTTTTACTGTTGACGGAAAAATTTTTATGTCCGTCGAGCCGGTTTTTAAAATTTGGATTTTTCTTTTATTTACGACGTTAATTTTAACGGTCGCCGAAGCCCTTTCCACAAAGGGATTTGACAATATTATTGTTCCACTTTTAAGCGCTTACTTTTTTATTCTCTTTTTCACGCATCCTTTTTCGGTTTCCCCCGAAGGTCTGTTTTACGGCGTTCTTCTTGCCGGCGCGCTTCTTTATTTTTCGTTTAAATATAAGTTTCTTACTCCCGACGGAGCGTATGCCGCTTTTATTTTAGGCGCCGTTATATTCGGCTTCGGAGGATTAAAATGGAGCGTTCCTCTATTGACATTTTTTATCCTTTCCTCGCTTCTTTCAAAAATTAAAAAGAATAACTTCTCGGACGCTTTTGAAAAAGGAGATAACAGGGACGCGCTTCAGGTTTTGGCAAACGGAGGATTGCCCGCCATTTTGCTCGGAATTAATTTAATCCATCCCGATGCAATTTGGTTTGTACTTTATTTAATTTCCCTCGCCGTTTCTATGGCGGACACTTGGGCAACCGAAATCGGCAACATTAAGAAACGGCATACTTTCTGGATACTTAACTTAAAACCTGTTTCACAGGGCGTTTCGGGAGGAATAAGTCTCGGCGGAACTATCGGCGGAATTACGGGCGCGGCTGTTTTAACGCTTTCCGGAATAGCGTGGATACGCTATTATCCTTTGCTGATATTTTTCCTTGTCGCAACGGGGGGCGCCGTCGGAATGTTCATCGACAGCATTCTCGGGGCAACTCTGCAGAGAAAAAACAGATGTTCGGTTTGCGGTAAGGAAACCGAAAAAAGAGTTCACTGCGGAAAACCCACACTGTTTTCTTCCGGGATAAAATTTATAAACAACGACATAGTGAATTTTCTCTCCGCCCTTACTGTTGTCGTAATTACTTATTTTATATTAAGGTAAAAAAGTGAATAAAACGTTTTTTTTAATAATATTTTTCTCTTCCCTTATTTTCGCTCAAACGGAACCGGAACTCCTTTCTTCGGCTCTTAAATTATATTCCGAAGGAAAGTACCTCGAAACGGCGGAAATACTGGGGGAAATCAATCCCGACAAGTTTTTGGAGAGCGAAGATAAAGCCGCCTACTACTACTTTGCGGGTAAATCTTTCATAGAATTAAAAGAAACAAATGCGGCGATTTTTTCTCTTCGCTTTCTGATTGAAAATTTAAAATCTTCTTCTCTCCGGGAAGACGCTCTTTACGATTTGGGAAAATACTTTTACGAAATTCAAGATTTTGAAGAAGCGCTCGGTACATTCAAAACATTAACCGACGACTATTCCTACGGAAGATTTTACGGCTCCGCGCTCTTCTGGGCGGGACAATCAGCGGCTCAGCTCGATTTCTTTGAAGAAGCTCGCGATTATTATCTTGACGCAATTTCAATGAGCGCGACAAATGATTTTTTAGTCGAGTCGATTTATTCCGTTGCAAAACTTTTTGAGAAGAACAAAAAATATGAAGACGCCATTTCATATTACGACGAGCTTCTTTCATATTACAGTTCTTCCAAGTTTGCTCCGTTTGCTCAGCTTAGAATAGGTAAATGCTATTTTAATCTCGGTGATTATGATAACGCGATTCTCGAACTTACCGAACCGCGCTTAAAAAAACTCCCCCGCGAGATGCGGCTTCAAGCGCGCTACTACGTCGCTAATTCCTATTTCAGAATGGAAGAATATGACAAGGCGTTGGATATTTATCACGACCTTTTGAAAAAATTTCCCGGCGAAAAAGAGTCTAATCAAATTAGATTTAACGAAGCGTGGATTAATTTTCAGAGCGGAATGTTCGAGGAATCTTACCGGATTTTTAACTTGCTTTCCAAACTTGCTCAGGGAAAAATAGCCGAGGAATCTCTCTACTGGTCCGCCGAAGCCAAGCGCTACAACGGCGAAATCGATTTAGCCGAATTAATTTACAAACGCTTTCTTCAGCTTTATCCGAAATCCTCCTTCGCAAACAATGTAAAATTTAATCTTGCGGTAATTGAATTTGAGCGAAAAAATATCGATAAAGCAAAAAAATATCTTGTCGAAGCTATCACCGGAAACGACAAAGAGGCGCGCGCCAAAAGCCATCTTTTACTGGCTCAGATTTTTATGGAACAGAAAAATTTTAAACTCGCTCAAGAACATTTCCGCAAAGCGGCGGAAGCTATCGACGTATCCAAGAAAACTCATTTCGCGGGAATGCTCGGTTTGGGCGTAGCGGATTTTTACCTTAACGATCTAAGCGGAGCGAGAAAACTGTTAACCGATTTATTTACCGTAGATAAAAATTTTGAAAAGGATCGCGTTAATTTCTATCTTGCCGAAACTCATTTTGCGCTTGGCGATTATCATTCCGCCCTTGAACATTACAAATATGTAAACGATAAAAACCCCGAACTCGGCGCGTTGAATATCTTCGGAAAAGCTTACTGTTATTTCAATCTGAAAAACTATTCCGACGCGGCGTATTACTTTAACCGGTTTATTACCAAATTTCCCAAATCGGATTTAAAAGCCGAAGCGATGCTGCGGCTCGGCGACAGCTATTACGGGACCAAGAATTTTTCTGATGCGGTTGATTTGTACGACAAGGTCTTTTCTTCCCGCTTAAAAAAGAAAGCCGGTTCTTTCGCCTACTACCAATACGGAAAAGCTTTGCTGAAGGTTAAACGGTTTTCCAACGCCGTTGCCGTACTGAGAAAACTGCAGAAAAAATTTCCGGCTTCAAATTACGCGGACAAAGCGCAATACTTAATCGGCTGGACGTTCTTTAAACAAAGAGCTTATTTGCAAGCTGTAAAAGAGT
>JALWEC010000081.1 GCA_027036655.1 Melioribacteraceae bacterium | reverse complement strand
TATCGTAGGCATAATCTCTGAGATTGTGCACAACTATCTCTACCTTTCCCTTATTCTGTGCGCGCTTTACGATACTTGTATTCAGCGGACTGTCCAGCAATTCCGGCACCGCGGAAATTATGTCAATTCTCATCATATAAATATTCCTCCTTATCGGAGACCACTATTCTTCCTTTTTGCACATCCACATCGAAAACATAATCATTTATAAATGGTATCAATGCCTCTTTTCCGTCAGCCCTTTTAACGACCAAAACATCGTTTGAGCTTAAAGTTAAGACATCAGTCACTTCTCCAAAGAACTTTTCGGATTGATAAACTTTCAACCCGATTAAATCATGTATATAATATTCTTCATCGTCCAATTTTCTGCTGTCGGACGAAGTAACAAAAATATCTTTCCCAATTAGAAAACGAACATATACACCGCTGTCAAAATTTTTAAGTTTCAACAGAAGATTATCGTTCTTTTCAATTACATCTTGAATGTAAAACTTTCGGTATTCTCCCCATACATCAATAAAGATTTCCCGATCCGAAACGAAAGTATCGCTAAAATCACTGAATGACTTTATCGCAAAGTAGCCGTCTTGCCCAACCGGCTTAATAATTGACGCTACTAAAAATAAATCCTTCAAAAGCTCGAAGTTTTCTTAGTCAACGATTTTCAAGGAAGCTCTTTTACCTTCCTTGGCAGCGACAGCGGTAAGCAGAGTTCTCATAGACTGAGCGGTTTTGCCCTGCTTTCCGATTACCTTTCCGACGTCGTCCGCGCCGACGGTTAATTTCAACTCGATAGTATGTTCATCCGGTTCTTCTACGTCAACTACTACATTATCCGGATTGTCAACAAGATGCTTTGCAATAAATTCGATAAATTCTTTCATGAGAAATACCAATTTAATTTTACATCAGACGCACAATTAAGTTATTCGGAAGCTTTTTCTTCTTCCGGAGATTCAGAAGCTGCGTCAGTTGCTTCTTCTTTAATTTCTTCAGTAACTTCTTTAGCTTCTTCTACCGCCGTTTCCTCTTCTTTAACTTCTTCCTGAGGTTCTTCGGCTTTATCTTCTGCAACTACTTTTTTCTCAGTCTCGGATTTTACACTTTTTGCAATTTTTTCCGCTCTTGCTTTGTACCACTCGTCCATCTTAGCGGCAACAACTTCTTCTGAAAGACCTTGCTTAATCAAATCGTTTTTCAGTAAAATTCCTTCTCTGCTAAGAAGGTTTTTAACGGTATCGGTCGGCTGCGCGCCAACGCTCAACCAGTATAAAGCTCTTTCTTCATGTATTTCCACAGTAGCGGGATTTGTTTTCGGATTATATAAACCAATCGCTTCTATAAATCTACCATCACGCGGGGAACGAACATCTGCGGCGACAACTTTATAAATAGGTTGTCTTTTCTTTCCCATTCTTTTCAATCTTAACTTAACAGCCAAATAAGTATCCTCCTAATTAATAATTAATTCAATCTAAAATTTTTAAGCATGTTTTTTCCGCCTTTGGATTTCAACATGCGCATCATTTTTTGCATTTCCTTAAATTGCTTAAGCAATCTGTTAACATCCTGTATTGTATTTCCGCTTCCGCGGGCAATTCTTTTTCTTCTGCTGCCGTTTATAATTTTCGGGTTCTGCCTTTCCTTCTTGGTCATTGACTGAACAATCGACTCGACTTTTACCAAATCTTTATCGTCAATATTCTGGTTTTTCAATGCTTTTCCCATTCCCGGAATCATGCCGAGCAGGGATTGCAGAGAACCCATTTTTTTTATCATTTTAATTTGCTTCAGAAAATCTTCAAAGTCAAATTTATTCTGCATTAATTTCTTTTCGAGATCCTGAGCTTCTTTCTGGTCGATTTGCTCCTGCGCTTTTTCAACGAAGGAAATAATATCGCCTTTTCCCAAAATTCTCGACGCCAAACGTTCCGGATGAAAAACCTCGAGAGACTCTAATTTTTCACCGAGACTCATAAACTTAATCGGCTCGTTTACCACGGCTTTAATCGACAACGCGCATCCGCCCCGCGAATCGCCGTCCATTTTCGTCAGGATAATTCCGTCAAACGAAACCTGTTCGTGGAACGCTTTTGCTGAATTTACCGCGTCCTGCCCGGTCATGGAATCGACAACGAATAAAGTTTCGGTAGGATTAACCGCCTCCTTAATCCGTTTAACTTCGTCCATAAGATTTTCATCCACATGAAGACGACCGGCGGTATCGATAATTACCGTATTAATGCGATTTTCTTTAGCATATTTAACAGATTCTTCCGCAATTTTTACAGCGTCTTTACTTCCGTCTATCGTAAAAACGGGAGTATCGATACTTTTACCGAGCAGCTTCAGCTGTTCGATTGCGGCAGGTCTGTAAATATCGGCAGCAGTTAAAAGAACGCTTCTTTTTCGTGATTTCAGATACCGCGCCAATTTGCCGGCAAAAGTAGTTTTACCGGATCCTTGCAAACCGACAAGCAAAATCACCGTGATTCCGGTGGGATTTAATTTTAATTCCCTGCTTTCCTCGCCGAGTAACTTGGTCAATTCGTCGTAAAGGATTTTTGTAATCAGCTGTCCCGGAGTTACAGAAGCAAGAACTTCCGTTCCGAGCGCTTTTTCCTTTACATCATCTACAAACTTTTTTGCAACTTTGTAATTAACGTCAGCATCCAAAAGAACACGCCGAATCTCACGAAGAGTATCGGATATATTTTGCTCGCTAATTTTACCTTGTCCGGTAACTTTTTTGAGCGCTTTATCTAATTTTAGTGTTAAATCTTCAAGCATATATCAAGCTAGCCTTAAAAAATAATAATTTTTTTTGATTAATTCAAATTATCCTTCTTTTAGAGCGTTAGCTCCGGAAACGATTTCGATAATTTCTTTTGTTATTGCAGCTTGACGCGCTTTATTATAAGTGATTTGAAGCTGATTAATCATTTCATCGGCATTTTCCGTAGCCTGGTCCATTGCCGTCATTCTTGCGCCCAATTCAGCCGCATACGATTCAAGCAAAGCATTCCAAACTTGAGTATTCAAATATCTGGGAATTAAGGTTTCTATTATTTCCTTTTTACCGGGCTCGTAAATGTAATCCGAGTTCTTGTTTTCTTCTTCAGAAGGAGTATCAATCGGAAGGATCGGGAGAAGTTGCTTTACTCTTAAATTCTGCTGAATAACAGATTTAAATTCGTTGTAAACCAATACAACTTTGTCAAATTCTCCGCTGATAAATCGATTAGTTAAACTTGTAGTAAATTTTGCCGCAAATTCAAAATGAAGATTTGAAAAAATACCGAGATGTTTTTCCGCAATGGGAACTTCTCTGTGCGAAAAATAATCGTTCCCTTTTTTCCCGATTAAGAATAATGAAACATTTCCGGAATCAGCAAGAGCTTGGTATTTTTCGGCAATCTCTTCTTCAACGGCTTTGAATATATTTACGTTAAAACTTCCGCAAAGTCCGCGGTCGGCTGTTACAACAATAATTGCAACTTTTTTAATTTCCTCGCGTTCTTTAAAGTGCGGAAGTTCCAATTCTTTTGTGAGCACCATTAAGTCTGTGAGAACTTCAGTAATTTTACGAGTGTAAGGGCGCGCATTCGACATATTTTCCTGAGCGCGTCTTAATCTTGACGCCGCAACCATCTTCATTGCGCGCGTAATTTTCTGAGTGTTTTTTACTCCGCCGATTCTCTGCTTAATATCTCGTAAAGTTGCCATAGTTCCTTCTGCTTAGCCTGCTCTTATTCGGTTATCTGAAATTTTGCGATAAATTCTTTACCGATTTCATTCAACTTTGCAACCGTATCATCGGAAAGTACTTTTTCGCTTCTGATAGTTTCCAAAATATCGCTGTAGTTAATTTCAATAAACTCAATAACTTCTTTCTGGAAACGTTTTACGTCTTTTACGGGAATTGTTTCCAAGAATCCTTTTGTTCCGTAAAAAATTGCGACAACCTGCTTTTCAACGGGAATAGGTACGTGCTGATTCTGTTTCAGTAATTCCACTAATCTCTCGCCTTTCGCCAAAGTGTCGCGGGTTGCTTTATCAAGGTCGGATCCGAATTTTGCAAACGCTTCAAGTTCGCGGTACTGCGCCAAATCCAACTTCAAAGTACCCGCTACTTTTTTCATTCCCTTAATCTGAGCGTTACCGCCCACGCGCGATACCGAAATACCTACGTTAATTGCGGGACGAACGCCGGAGTTAAACAAATTCGGCTCAAGATAAATTTGTCCGTCCGTAATCGAAATTACGTTTGTCGGAATGTACGCCGAAACGTCGCCCTGCTGCGTTTCAATAATCGGCAGCGCGGTTAAACTTCCGCCGCCTAATTCGTCGCTGAGTTTCGACGCGCGCTCAAGCAATCTTGAATGGAGATAGAAAACGTCGCCGGGATAAGCTTCGCGGCCCGGAGGTCTTCTTAACAAAAGTGAAAGTTCACGATATGCAACAGCCTGCTTGGACAAATCGTCGTAAACCACGAGAGCGTGTTTTCCCTGATCGCGGAAATATTCGCCCATTGTCGCTCCCGAATAAGGAGCAATATACTGCATTGGAGCCGGAGACGAAGCGGGAGCTGAAACCACGGTTGTGTATTCCATAGCGCCGTACGCTTCCAATTTAGCTACAACCTGAGCAACAGTGGAGTTTTTCTGTCCGATTGCTACGTAAACGCAGTAAACAGGTTCAACGCCGACTGCCTTGGCTTCTTCGGTATGTGTATATTTTTGATTAATAATGGCGTCAAGCGCAACTGTCGTTTTACCGGTTTGACGGTCGCCGATAATCAATTCTCTTTGTCCGCGTCCTATCGGAATCATAGCATCCACAGCCATAATACCGGTCTGCAACGGCTCCTTTACAGGCTGCCGCGCGATAACGCCGAGAGCTTTTCTTTCGATAGGCATATATGTTGTGCCTTGTACGGGACCTTTGCCGTCAATCGGATGCCCGAGCGGATCAACAACTCTTCCGAGCATTGCATCGCCGACAGGGAAAGAAGCAAGACGTTTGGTTCTTTTAACGGTATCCCCTTCTTCAATTAAACTTGTTTCACCGAAAAGCACGCATCCCACGCTGTCTTCTTCAAGGTTAAGCACCATTCCGATTACTCCGTGAGGAAACTCGACCAACTCGGAAACCATCACTTTTGATAAACCGTAAACGCGGGC
>JALWEC010000080.1 GCA_027036655.1 Melioribacteraceae bacterium | reverse complement strand
TTCTGATACTCCGCCAAGGCAAGAGCGGCGGAAGAATCTCAAAACCGGTAAATATAGAAGTTTAGAGATATTTCGGACGGCTTTTACTTTCGTAGTGGCGAACTAAATATGACAAATTTAGGTTATGCAAGAGTTTCTATTAATAATTGTTGTAAATAATAAAAATTTTTTCGATAATGAAATCGTAAATGAAACTTATTTGTTTTAAATCCTTAATGTTTTATTCTTAAGCGCAATTTTATTCGGACTATTTATGACTACACGTAACTTAGAAAACAGAGATGAAATAAATAAAATCGAATCTTTACTTTCCTCTTCCCCTTATTGTGAAATATGGCGTACTTACAATGGAGAAATTTTTTACGTTTCTCCCGATTTTGAGTCCAAGTTTGGTTTTACACAGGAAGAATTAAGTGAAAATATTAATATTCTTTCCGATTTGATAACTGAGAAGGATAAGAAAAAATGGGAAATTTTCTTTGCTGAATCTCTTAAAAATAAAGAAAGAAATAATGAAATTGTAACGGCACAGAATCAATCCGGCGATTTTCTCCGCTTGCTTTTAATTGATTCTCCTCTTGAAACTAAAATTTTTAAAGGGAAACGGATTATCGCCGTTGATATTACCCATTGGGAAGAAAAAGCGGAAGCATTATTCGAAGAAAAAGACCGGTACAAAAATAAACTTGATTTTTCCCAAGAAGAAATTATTAAAACCATCAAAAAATTGGAGAAAGCTAACCAACGGCTTGAACGTGAAAACGTTATGCGTAATCGCATAATGAAATTGGCAGAAGCCAGTATGAGTAAGTATCAAACCCTTTTTGAAACGGATAGTTTCGGGATTGTCGTTTTTGATTTGGATAAAAACGGATTGGGAAAAATAATCGAAACCAATGCCACATTTGAAAGATTAACGGGATACGAAAAGGGGGAATTAATAAATAAGCAGGTAGATTCTGTTTTAGCGGAAAAAGAAATTACGGATAAGCATCTTGTCAAAAGTTTTAATAAACTTCCTTTTCATAAAGGACTTTCGCAAAAAATTGATTTAATAAGGAAAGATGGTTCTAAACTTTTTGCCGGAATCACGTTAACCAAAATTAAAATTTTGGGGGAAGACGCTATTTTTGCCGTCATTACCGATTTGAGCGAACAGAAAAAACTGCTTGAAAAAATCATTGAAAGCGAAGAACGATATAAGAATTTTATATTTAATTCGCGTGATGCAATTTACCGTATTGAATATAAACCGCCCGTCCCGATTGAACTTCCGCCGGAAGAACAAGCGCGGCTGATAATTGAGAGAGGCGTTATTGCGGAATGTAATAAAGCGTTTGCCAAACAGTATGGTTTTAAGGAACCAAAGACCCTTGAGGGAAAACCGCTTACCGATTTCTACGGAACGGCAAGTAACAGACGCCATTTTGAAACCACACTCGCATTTATTAAAAGGGGTTATAAAACCGAAGGTGAAATTACCGTTGAAAAAAACAGGCACGGGGAAGACGTTTTTTTTATCAACAATGTTTTCGGTTTTATTCACGATAAAAGTCTTGAACGAACTTGGGGAATTAAGTACGACTTTACCGAACAGATAAAACTGCAAAATCAGTTGGGAGAAGCGATTCGTGAATTCAGAGAGCTTTTTATGAAATCTCCGGTTCCTATGATACTTGCAAATCAAGATTTGGAAAAGGAAATTATAAACACAAGTTTTACAAAAACTTTCGGGTACAGTGAAAATGAAACCAGCGATATTTATTCCTGGTGGGATAAAGCTTACCGACACAAAAATCTTACGGACGAGATAAAAAAAGAGTGGATAAATTCGGCACAAAAAGCAGCGGCTACTGGTGTTATTCCCAAGCCGTTATTTTCAACTATTATTGATAAAGCGGGAAAGAAGCGTTATGTAAACATTCAGTTTGCCGTTGTAGGAGAAAAATTTTTAATTTCAATTTATGATTTAACCGAACAGACTTTGGCAAAACGAGAAGCCGAGAGAGTAAGAAGAATTATTGAAAACTCACCGCATATTATCTGGCATCTAAGAGTTATTGATAATAAATATTTTGAAATAGAATTTATTACAAACAATATTTCTCAGTTTGGTTACACCCCCAACGAAGCAAAAAAACTTAAGCGAAATTTTCTTAAAAAAATCATTCATCCCGATGATTATAAGAAAATGATGACTGCATTTATAGAGAATATCGATAAAAGGAAAGATAACTTTGAGTTAGAGCTTAGAATAATAACCAAGCGGAAAAAAATCCGTTGGGTTGAAACATATAACAGTATAAAATGGATGAAGGAGAAAAAGTCCTTTGAGCTAATGGGAATTGTTTCCGATATAACAAAAGATAAACTTCACGAAATAGAACTTGAACGAAGTAAAAATATTTATTCCACAATTTTCCGGAATACTCCTCTCGGAATTTTCTTTGTTAACAAAGAAGGCGCTGTTGTTGATTTTAATGACGCTTACGTTAAAATATTAAGATCCTCAAGAAAAAAATTAAAGAATTTTAACGTATTTAAAAATGTTACTCATAAAGGTGTATATAATGCTATTTCGGATGCATTCAAAGGCAAAAAAGGATATTTTGAGGGCGAATATCGTTCATATACTTCAGGCGAAGTAATTTATGCCAGACTTTTTACCGCTCCGGTTGTAATAAAAAAGACCAATGAGGTTTTTGCTCTTGGTTTGGTCGAAGACATATCCGTCAGAACAAAAGCTCTGAAGGAATTGGAAAATACTCGTGATAAACTTACGCATCTGTTAAATGAGCAGAATTACATTTTTAACAATATTGATGATATAGTTTACCGGCAGAATAAATACGGCGAATTTCTCTACATTTCTCCCAGCGTAAAAAGGATGCTTGGCTACACACCTAAGGAGTTTCTTGATGTTCGGAGAAAAGGAGACATTTTTAGCGATAATCCGATTAATAAAAAAGCGCGAGAAACCACGCTTAAAATTTTAACCGAAGGGGTAAACCCCGGATCTTACCGAGCGGAACTTCTAAGTAAAAAAGGGAAAAGAATTCTTCTCGAACTTAGAGAATCGCCCGTTATTGAAAACGGAAATATTGAAGGTCTTATTGGAGTCGGGCGAGATATTACGGAAATTCACCGTCAGGAAAAAATGAAAGAAGCAATTTTCAGAATATCTTCCGCTAAAGATTTATCTTCAAACCTGCAGGTTTTATATAATGAAATCTACGAGGTTATTTCCGAATTGATGCCTACGGATAATGTTTTCTTTGCTCTTCATTCGAGAAAAGAGAATCTTTTGAGATTTGAGTTTTACAAAGATCAGTATGATGAAAAGCCCGGATCGTTTGTTCCGAGACACGGTTTTACGGAATATATATTAAAAAGGGAGAAAGGTGGAATTTACAAAAAACATCATCTTAAAAAGTTAATCAAATCGGGTAAGATTGATTTAATAGGAAAGCTTCCCGAATGCATTCTTGCGATTTACTTCAAATTCTCCGATGATTTATCCGGCGTGAGCATTATGCAGGATTATAATAATCCGAGCGCTTACGGAAAAGAAGAGTATAAAATATTAAGATTTGTATCGGATGAAATAATTTTTGCAATTAATAAGAAAAAAGCCGATGATGATCTGCGAAAATCGAACAAAGAATTGTCAGAAGCCGGAGAGCGTCTTAAACAGCAAGCGCGCGAGTTACAGGACTTGAATAGAAACAAAGACAGATTTTTCTCAATCATAGCTCACGATCTTCGCAGTCCGTTTACGGCTTTGCTCGGACTTTCACAAATGCTTGCAGTATCAATTGATGAATTCGAGAAAGATGAAATTGAGGAAATCGCAAGTTCTTTGAATAATTCCGCAACAAATATTTATAAGCTGATTGAGAATCTATTGAACTGGGCAAGAATACAATTAGGCTCGTTTTCGGTTGTACCTCGCCGGTTTGAGCTTTTTCCGCCTGTTTCAAATACGCTGGACGTATTGAACGAACCCGCGAAACAGAAAAATATTAAGTTGATAAACAGAATTAAGAAGAATGTTTTTGTTTATGCCGACGAAAACAGCGTCCAAATGATTGTTCGAAATCTTACGAACAACGCGATAAAATTTACTCCCGAAAATGGGGAAATCAGAGTTTCCGGCGCAAAGTATGGTGATTTTTACAGAATAACCGTAGCCGATAACGGAATCGGAATGCCGAAATCAATTCTCGATAATTTATTTGATATCGGTAAAAAAGTAAGTCGTTCCGGCACCAACAATGAGCCGGGAACGGGATTAGGTTTGATTCTTGTTAAAGAACTTGTTGAGAAAAACGGCGGCACAATAAAAGTAAAAAGCGAGGAAGGAAAAGGAAGCAAGTTTATTTTTACTCTTCCTCTCGCCAAAGAAGAAAGCTTTGCATAATCTCATTTTGTTATTGCGAGGAACTTAGCGATGTGCTTGTCCCGACTGTTTTTCGTTGAGGCTTGCTCCGACCGCTTTTGGGTTGAGGACAATCTCCTATACGGCATTTGCGCAAATTTCAACTTAGAGATTCTTCTCCCGCCAAAAAAACAGCGGAATCAGAATGACAATAACTGCCCCGGCTTACATTTGTCATTCTGAAGGACGCCGTCTTAATATCTAAAGTGTTCGTATTATGTTAAAATAAAAGATAATCCAAATTCATTTTTGCCAATGTTATGAACAATCTCCTACCCGGCATTTGTGCAAGTTCTAACTTGGAGATTCTTCGCTCCGCTCAGAATGACAATACTTACCCCGGCTAACATTTGTTATTCTGAATGGAGCGAAACGGAATCCGCCGCATTAGAAGAATTTAATTATTAAATCGATTAGTTTCTTTACACGTTTGGTGTAGGGGGGATAAAACATTTTGATTGTTGTAAACTTTTTCTGTTTCATCACGGAGCGCTCGTGCGAAAATTCCAGAAAACCGTAGTAACCGTGTCCTTTCCCGAAGCCGCTTCCCTTTACGCCTCCGAACGGAAGTCCGTAATTAGCAAAGTGAACAACCACATCGTTTATCGCAGCGCCGCCGGAAGGAATTTCATTTATTATTTTATCGGTAAACTTTTTGTTTTTGGAAAAAATATAAAGAGCCAACGGATTAGGATTTTCTCCAATAATATTATAAAATTCTTCTTCGGTTTTGTAATCTAAAACAGGCAATAC